>NZ_JBFUGE010000105.1:0-15679 GCF_056403075.1 Ideonella sp. P3_A4
GCTGCTATCTCGTTGCGCAACAACAATTGGATTGAATCCGCGGCCCTCTTCTGACGTCGCATGTATGGAACGTAAACAGACACCTGGAAGTACCTCGCCGCCGGAGGTGTTGCCGTCGCTCATGGATCCTCGATCGGATTTTCAAGGAAGACGGACCGGCCGCTATGCATAGCAATTGCCACCTACCTCCTCCTCTTGTGTGCCCTAGCTGAGGTACTGATGCTACGTTTTGAAAGTAGCGGCCCAAGGTCGGGTCTCGCCTGATTCCGGCCACGCTTGGCGTGTGTTGCGTCAAACATCCGACGGAGAGGGCGTGGTCTCCAGCTGTCAATTGCCGGCCGCTTTGTAGGATCCACCGGGGCTGATTCCTGCCGGCTGCGGCGCTCAGCACACTGGCGGTAACTCAACCCGATAGCCGACCCCATACACCGACTCGACCACCTCAAAGCCTGGCAACTGCGCATCGATCTTGCGCCGCAAGTTCTTGATGTGGCTGTCGATCGTGCGGTCGCCAACCGCGAGCGCATCCGGGCGGACGAGCTCGAGCAAACGGGCGCGTGACCAGATCATGCCGGGCCGGCGGGCCATGGTCGAAAACAGCAGGAACTCGGTCGGCGTCAGGTCCAGCGCCTGGCCGCGGATGCGGGCGTCGCGGGCGGTGTCGTCGATCTCGATGATCGATGCCGGTGCGGCCGGTGCGCGATGCACGCGGCGCAGGATCACGCCGACGCGGGCGATCAGTTCGCGCGGGCTGAACGGCTTGCAGACGTAGTCGTCGGCGCCGGTCTCCAGGCCCAGCAGGCGGTCGATCTCTTCGACCTTGGCCGTCACCATGATGATCGGCACGTCAGAGAACTCGCGCACCGCGCGGCACAGCGCGATGCCGTCCAGCCCCGGGATCATCAGGTCGAGCAGGATCAGGTCGGGCGCCTGGGCCTGGATGGCCGCCAGTGCCTCGCGGCCGTCGCCGATCACGCGCGTCGTGTAGCCGGCCGCGGTGGCGTAGTCGGCCACGATCGCGGCCAGGTCGGGCTCGTCTTCGACGATCAGCAGCTGCGTGGTGGCCATCATCAGCCCTCCCGTGTCAGCGTCAAGGTGGCCCGCAGCCCACCCAGCGGCGAGTCAGAAAATTCGAGCCGGCCGCCATGGGCTTCGGCGATTTGCCGGCTCAGTGCCAGGCCCAGCCCGGCGCCGCCGAGTTGCCGGCTGCGCGAAGCATCGGCCCGGTAGAAGCGCTCACCCAGCCTGGCGAGCGAAGCCGGTGGCACACCGGGCGATGTGTCGTCGATGGTCACGCGCAGCGATGCACCGTTGGCCTCGCCGGCGATCAGCACGCGCCCGCCACGGTCGGTGTAGCGCAGGCTGTTTTCGAGCAGGTTGACCAGCACCTGGCGCAGCCGCCCGGCGTCGCCCTGCACGGTGGCCTGCGCCGGCACCTGGCCGACAGAAAGCGCCAGGCCGGCCGCGCTGAACCGGTCGGCAAAGGTCTGCGCCGTTTCGCTCACCAATGCCCACAGGTCGACCGACGCGAGGCTGTAGTCGAGCTGGCCCATGTCGGACCGGGCGAGCGCGCCGAGGTCGTCGACCAGCTTGCCGAGCGTCAGCGCCTGGCGCATCACGAGCTCGATGTTCTCGGGTGTCGGTGCACGCACGCCGTCGCGCAGCGCCTCGAGCTGGGCGCGCAACACGGCCAGTGGCGTGCGCAGCTCGTGCGAGGTGTTGGCGACCCATTCGCGACGCGAGCTCTCGGCCGCTTCGAGCTGCGCGGCAAGTTGGTCGAAGGTTCGCGCCAGTTCGCCCAGCTCGTCCGTGCGGCGCAGGTTCAGCCGGGTCTCGATCTGGCCGGCGCCCAGCCGCCGCGCGCCCTCCACGAGCCGGTGGATCGGCCGGCGGAAGCTCGCCGACAACAAGGCCGCCGCGACGATGGCCAACGCCAGGCAGGTGGCGCCGAGGATGGCCAGGTTGCGCTGCTGCTCGATCAGGAAGGCCACCACCAGATCGGTGTCCTGGTTGTCGGCCTTGGCGACCACCAGCATGCCGATTTCGCGCTGGCCATCATTCAATGCATAACTGACACGTTCGAGTGCCGCCGTGACGATGAGAAAGCGCTGTGCCACTGCGCCGGTCAGCAGTTGTTCGTCGGCATCGAGCAGCCCGACGCGGTAGCGCAGAGCTGCTGAGGCGACCGGCGCCGCGGCGTCATCGTCTGCCGCTGCCGCTTGCAGCCGCGCGATCTGCACGCCGAGCCACGCCTTGCGCTGCGCCGGGTTGGCCGGCAGGAACGACCAGTCCTGGTGCGCGCGGTAGCGCTGCAGCAGCTCGTCGCGCAGGCGCAGCACCACGGCCGCGTCGGCAGCCGCCACATGCGGCGAATGGGCCGACACGTTCCAGCGCACGAGTTCAAGCCCCACCGCGCCAATGGCCAGGAAAGAGCCCAGCACAGCCAGGAAGAGACGGGCGCCGAGGGTGAACCTCACCACCGCTCCGCTGCGCTGGCTGCCTGTTTCACGACACCGCCGATTTGGTGCGTGCGCGGCGGTCGCGGTCGATCGTCTGCAACAGCTCCCCCAGGCTCTCGCGGGCGGCTGTCGACATCGGCACGGGTTGGGCCAGCATCCAGCGGATCATCGCTTCGGACTGGCCGAGCTGCGCCGGGTGGTCGTGCAGCTGCTCGCAATACTGCTCGACCAGGTTGGCTGCTTCGATGTCGATCAGCGCGGACAACTGCGGCGCCGAGACGGTGACGCGCGTCTTGTGGACCTCGTCCCAGATGCAGGGCGCAGCGCCGGACTGGCGGACGAAGAAGCTGACGCGCCGGCTGACGCAGAACCAGAACGCCAGCAACTCTGYCGCATCGCCGATGACGGCCGCCACTTCACGCCGCTCGTCGAGTGACACCGCCTGCGGCTTGAACGACTCGGTGCCGTAGATGTTGTGAAACAGGCCGGCGACGCAGGTCTCTGGCGGACAGCCCCAACCGGCCAGGATGTCGTGCACACCCAGCAGGTGGTCTCGCGCCTTGCGGTTCACATGCGCGAACTCGGCGCTCTTCAAGCTGTCGAGGAAGGCCAGGTGTCGGCTGTCCATGGTCGTCGGCTCCGGGTCAGGCAGGCATTCTCACTGACAGACAGCCACCGGCTCGTCGTCATGGTGGGTGGGGCCGCCACGTTCGACCACCGTCTCGTCGATGCGGAAGACGTGGTCGGCGTGGTGGAAGTAGGCGTCGTCGTGGCTGATGGCGATCACGGTCTTGCCGCGCTCGCGCAGCTCGGGCAGCAGCTCGGCGTAGAAGAAGCGCTTGAACACCGGGTCCTGGTCGGAGGCCCATTCGTCGAACAGGTAGATCGGCCGGTCTTCGAGGTAAGAGACGATCAGTGCCACGCGCTTCTTCTGGCCGCTGGACAGGTCGACCGTCGAGAAGCGCCCGTCTTTCAGGCTGACCTTGTTCTCGATGCGCAGCTTGCGCAGGTACTCGGCCGCGATGTCGTTGCTGTGCACACCGCCCACGCCCATCAGCTGCTCGAACAGGTGGAAGTCGGCGAACACCGCCGAGAAGCGCTGCCGGTAGTGCTCGACGTTGGCCGGCGTGACCGGCACCCCGTTCATGCTGATCGTGCCGGACTCGGGCGCATACAGGCTCGACAGCACCTTGGCCAGCGTCGACTTGCCGCTGCCGTTCGAGCCGACGATGAACGAGATCTTGCCCTGCGGAATGTCCAGGTTCAGCGGGCCGAGACGGAAGGCCTTGACGTCGCCCAAGGGCGTGTACTCGTAGACGACGTTGCGCAGCGTCAGCAGCGGCGCATTGCTGACCGGCTCGCCGAACGGGTCGGCTGCTTCCAGCAACGGCACCTCATGGTCGAGGTCGGCTTCGAGCTTCTGGATCTTGCCCAGCGCCACGCTGGCCTGGCCGAAGGCGGGCATCGCATTCGAGATCGCGCCGATCGGGCCGATCAGGTACATCAGCGTCAGGCCGATCTTGACGCGCAGGTCCACCGGCATGGCCATGCCCAGCCAGCCGGGCACGGCGAACAGCAGCAGGCCGATCACCGCGTAGAACAGGATGTCGCCAAGGTTGATGATCCAGATGAACGCGCTGAAGCCGCGGATCACGCTGCGCCGATAAGCCTGCACCTCGGGTGCGATGACGCTGGAGACGAAGTGCTGGCCGCGCGGGCGGTTCAGCTGCAGCTCCTTGGTGCCTTCGAGCAGGTCGCGGAACAGCCGGTACACGGTGTCGAGCTGTTCGCGCACCGCGCGGATCTGGCTCGTCGGGAAGCGCTGCGCCAGCCTGAAGCCGGTGAAGCAGACCACCAGCGCGACGCTGAACATCAGGAACCAGGCCCACGACAACCAGGCCAGGTAGGCCATCGAGCACAGCACGACCACGCCGCCGGCAAAGACCTGCGGTGCCAGCTGCAGGCTGTTGGCGAAGTTGTCGATGTCCTTGCTCAGCACGACTAGCAGCTTCGGGTTGCCGATCTCTTCGAGCTTGCGCAGCGGGCTGGCGAGGATGCGCGCGCTGATGCGCAGGCGCATGTCGCGCACGGCGTCGTGCGTCAGGCGCAGGACGATCAGTTGCGTGCTGCAGCGGGTCAGCAGCTGCGCCAAGCACAGGCCGGCGAACACCAGGCCGAACGGGTACGTCACCGGGCTGTCGGTGATGCCGTCGGTCAGCACCTTGATCAGGGCCGTGCCGCTGAGGCCACTGCCGATCGCGGCCAGCATCGCCATGGTGATCGGCCACCGAGCGCTGGCATGGAAGAAACGAATGAGGTTCATCGGCGGGTCCGCGGCGGCATCGATCAAATGGGGCCGGCCCGCGTGCTTGCGCACACCGGCCGGCGGTTGGGTGGGGCGGGTCGTGCGCAGCACGGCGCACGACACCGCCCCGGGTCAACACCGTCAGGCGCTGGTGCCTTCCACCACGGCGGTGCTGCGCAGCGCCGATTCAACCTGGCGGTCCTTGCCATGCAGGTGGCGCAGGTAGTCCAGGCAGCTCGGCAGCTCGGCCTTCAGCTCGGTGCCGCGGTGCTTCAGCGTGGTGAACAGCGCCTTGGCTTGCTCGACCTTCTCGGGCCGGTAGCGCAGCTTGGCCATCACGTTCTCGGGCAGGCATTCCATGCCGGCGAAGACGCAGTAGAAGCTGCCGTTCTGCCAGAAGTTGCGGAACTCGGCCTCGAAGCTGGTGTAGTAGGCCGTCTCGTCCGTCACCGGCATGTTCACCGGCAGGCCCGCCTTGTAGGTGGCCAGCGTGTGCTTCATGCTGTCCGACAGGTACAGGTCGTTCTTGTTGGCGAGCCAGAAGTCGGTGTCGTCGCGCGAGGTGGTGAAGTAGTGCGCCTGCACGAAGTCACGGCAGTCGTCGAACATCGTCTCGATCTCTTCATTGAAGCGGTTGATCGTGGTCTGGTTGAAGCCCTTGTCGGGGAAGTGCTTGACCAGCTGGTAGATCGCCGCATAGATGAAGTAGATGCCGGTCGACTCGAGCGGCTCGAGGAAGCACGACGACAGGCCGATCGACACGCAGTTCTGCACCCACGCGCGCCGGTTGCGGCCGGTGCGGAAGCGGATCTGGTTCAGCTTGACGTTGTTCGGGTTCAGGTTCCACAGCTTCAGGAAGTCGCTCGTGGCTTCGTCTTGCGAGACGAAGTCGCTGGCGTAGACATAGCCCGAGCCGAAGCGGCCCAGCATCGGGATCTTCCAGGTCCAGCCGGCCTTCATCGCGATGGCCGAGGTGTAGGGCTCGATGCCGTTGGCCTCGTCGTCGTGCGGCACGGCCGTGGCCACGGCGCTGTCGCACAGCAGCTGGTTCTTCATGTCGATGAACGGCTCTTTCATCGCCTGGTTGATCAGCAGCCCCTTGAAGCCCGAGCAGTCGATGAACAGGTCACCTTCGAAGCGGCCCTTGGTCTTGGTGACCAGCGCGGCGATGCTGCCGTCCGCGTTGTGCTCGACGGTGCCGAGTTCGTCGATGACGTGGTTCACGCCCCAGCCGACCGCCAGCTTGCACAGGTAGGCCGCCACGAGATGCGCGTCGAAGTGCCAGGCGTAAGACATCACGCGGGTGCCGTCGAGCATGCGCGGCGAGAGCTTGGCGTCCAGCAGCGGAGCCTGCATGTAGCAGGCGTAGTCGACGCCCTCGTCGTTGCCGGTGGCTTCGCGACGGTGCATCCAGTACTGCGACAGCGGGATGTTGTCGACGTTGGGCATCAGCCCGAAGTGGTGATAGAAGTAGTCTTTGCCGCGCGAGTCCGGCGCCTTGCGCCAGTTGACGAACTTGATCGCGCCTTTGAACGACGCATTGCACTCACGCATCCACTCGTCTTCGGGCACGCCGAGGAAGTCGAAGAACGAGCGTTGCAGATTGGGGATGGTGGCTTCACCAACGCCGATCTTGGGGATCGTCGCCGCCTCGATCAACGTGATGTCGATGTTCTTGCCGAAGGTCTTGCTGAGGTACGAAGCGGTCATCCAGCCCGCCGTGCCGCCGCCGAGGATCACTACCTTGCGAATCAGGTTTTCCATGATGTTTCCAGAGTCCGTTGAATTGATGTAGGGGTCGAGCGCCCAGGGCGGCCGCGGCATGCGGCGGCCCGGTCGGGAAAAGAGCTAAGGAGTCATGTCATCGCGGCGTCTCCTTTCACCCGCAGTGGGCACATGAGCCACCGCACTGCGGCGGAGCGCAAATCTTGTGGGTGCGTGCGCTTCATGCCGGCATCTCCGCGCCCAACAGCAGCGGCTTGATCCAGGCGGCCAGCGCGTCGACGTGCGGCGGCGCCAGCATGGTCAGGTGGTTGCCCGGCGCGTGCCAGAGCCGCGCCTGCGGGGCATGCTCGAGCCACGCCGAGAACGCCTCATCGGGCTGGCCGGCGGCCTCGACATCGGGGCTGTCTTCCATCGCCACCGCCAGGTGCAGCCGCCCTGCGTAAGGCGCGGTGGGCTTGTAGTCGGCGTTGATGTTGCGGTTGAAGACCTGGACGACGCCTCGCAGGGCTTGCAGGTTGGTGCGCGGCGGCATCAACCGGGCCTCGACCAGCTTCGACAACAGCAGGCGCAGTTGCTGTTCAGGGTCGAGCGGCGCAAAGCTGGCCACGTCCAGCCCCAGCGGCTGTGTGGCGTGCAGCTCGAACAGCGAGGCCAACTTGGCCAGCACCTCGGCGCGCGTGTAGAAGCGCTGCGGCACCTGCGGGTCGGTTGGCGCGTTCGAGTCCAGCACGATGACTGTCGCCGGCGCACGGCCCTGCTCAGCCAGCTGGCGCGCGATCTCGGTGACGACCCAGCCGCCATACGAATGGCCGACCAGGTGGTACGGGCCCGACGGCGCCGTGTTGACGATCGTCGCGGCATAGGCACGCGCCGCGGCCGGCACATCCACGTACGGCATCATCGTGCCGCACAGCCCGCGCGGCTGCAGGCCATGCAGCGGGATGTTCGGCCCGAGCGCCTGCGCCAGGTGCGTGAACGCGGTGACGCTGGCGCCGGCACCGGGCACGCAGAACACCGGCGCCACGTCGGCGCGGCCACTCTGGATCGAGATGCGCGGCGAGTACAGCTGCTCTTCGCAGACCAGCGCGCCCTCCTCCCCCTGCACCAGCGCCGACCACAGCGCACGGGCCAGGCCCGGCGCATGTGCCGAGTCCAGCATGCCGTGGTGGCTGCCGGCCACCGGGTGCAGGCGCAGCCGGGTGCCGAGCTTGTCCTGCCAGCCGCGTGTCGCATCGCGGCGCACCTCGCCCTGGGCCGCAAAGTAGGCCACCGGCACGGTGATGGTCGCCGGCACGTACTGCTGGACGGCGACAGACAAGCCGTGCCTGACTTCGAGGTGCCGCTCAATGTCTTCGAGCGCCAGATCGGCCGGCAGCAAGCCCTCGGCCTGGCACAGCGCGACCATCGCGTCCAGCTCGCCGGCATCGGCCAGCGCCTGCAGCCGCCCGCGCACGGCCGCCGAAGCAGCATCGGGCAAGACCTCGACCAGCAGCATCGTGCGGGCACGGCGCGTGTCCTCGCCGGCAGGCGCCGCGCGGTAGGCCGCCACCGTGTCCAGCAGGCCGACGAAGCCGACCTTGTGGCCGGCGCCAATCAGTTGCTGCGCCATCTCGTAGGCGATCGTGCCGCCGAGCGACCAGCCGGCCAGGCGGTACGGGCCCTCGGGCTGCAAACGCCGGATGTCAGCGACATACGCCTGCGCCATCGCCTCGACACTGCGCTGCACCGGCTCGCCGGCCATGAAACCGCTGGCCGCGACGCCGTACACCGGCAGTTCGGCGTCGAGCGACTTGGCCAGTTCACGCGCATAGCCGACCTCGCCGTCACCGGCATGGACCAGGAACAGCGGTGGCAAGGTGCCGCCGGTGCGGATCGGAACCAGCGAAGTGCGGCCTTGCTGAACTGGTGCAGAGGCATCGGGCTGCGCCGCTTCGCTGCGCGCGGGTTCACCTGACGAGGCCGCCTGCGCCACAGCCGCGGCCATGGCGGCCAGTGCCGAGTGCGCGAAGACAGCTTGCAGTGGCAACTCGGCGCCCAGTTCGCGCCGAAGCCGCGAGACCAGGCGCACGGCCAGTAGCGAATGCCCGCCGAGCGCGAAGAAGTCGTCACGGCGACCGACGGTTTCGACGCCCAGCAACTCGCCCCACAGCTTCGCCAGCCGCGTCTCGGCGTCGCCTTGCGGCGCTTCATAGGCAGCCTGCGCCAGCGACTGCGCATCGGGTGCCGGCAGCGCGTGACGGTCGAGCTTGCCGGTGGTGCTGAGCGGCATGCGCTCCATGCGCACGAAGGCCGACGGCACCATGTAGTCCGGCAGGGCCGTGCCCAGTCGAGCACGCAGCGCAGAAGCGTCGAGCTCGCTGTCGGCGACGCAGTAGGCGACCAGGCGCTTGTCGCCAGGCGTGTCCTCGCGGGCGATGACCACCGCGTCGGCGATGCTGTCTTGCGCCACCAGCTGCGCTTCGATCTCGCCCAGCTCGATGCGGAAGCCGCGGATCTTGACCTGGAAGTCGTTGCGGCCGAGGTACTCGACGCTGCCATCGGCCTGGACGCGGCCGAGGTCACCGGTCTTGTACATGCGGCCACCGTTGAACGGGTCGTCGATGAAGCGCTCGGCCGTCAGCTCGGGCCGGTTCAGGTAGCCGCGCGCGACCCCTGCACCGCCGACATACAGCTCGCCGGTCACACCCACAGGCACCGGCTCGCGCCGCGCGTCGAGCACGTACAGACGCAGGTCGGGGATGCGTTTGCCGATCGGGCTCGGGCCGGTCTTGTCGGCATCGGCCGCCGTCAGCGGGCAGTACGTGACATGCACCGTCGTCTCGGTGATGCCGTACATGTTGACCAGCTGCGTGCTGGTGTTCGCCGGCTGCGCGTACCAAGGCTTCAGGCTGGCCATCTCCAGCGCCTCGCCACCGAAGACCACGGTGCGCAGACGATGGTGCAGCGGGCTCTCGGCTTGCGCCGCCACCAGTTGGCGGAAGGCGCTGGGCGTCTGGTTCAGCACCGTCACGCCGCGTTGGCACAGCAGCTCGTAGAACGCCGACGGGCTGCGGCTGACCAGGTGCGGCACCACCACCAGCCTGCCGCCGTGCAGCAGCGCGCCCCAGATCTCCCAGACCGAGAAGTCGAAGGCGGACGAGTGGAACAAGGTCCACACGTCGTCGGCACCGAAGTGGAACCAGGGCTGTGTCGACGTGAACAACCGCGTCACCTGGCGGTGTTCGACTAGCACGCCTTTGGGCAGGCCGGTGGAGCCCGAGGTGTAGATCACATAGGCCAGGTGATGCGGTGCCAKGCCGAGGCGGGATGCGTCGGGGTCGACGGTGCTGGCGTTGGCCGTTTCAGGCGATTGGCCACCGTCGTCGAGCACCAGTTGCTGGCAGGCGCCGGGCGCCAGCGTGTGCTGCAGGCTTGCTTGCACGAGCAGCGCGGTGGGTGCACTGTCCGACAGCATGTGCTGCAGGCGTTCAGCCGGGTAGGCAGGGTCGAGCGGCACGTAGGCGCCGCCGGCCTTGAGCACTGCGAGCAGGCTCACGACCAGACCCAGGTTGCGTTCCATGCAGACCGCGACGCGGTCATCCGGCCGCACGCCGAGCGCGATCAGGTGATGCGCCAGCTGGTTGGCGCGGGCGTTGAGCTGCGCGTAGGTCAACGTGTCGTCGCCGAACTCAAGCGCGATGCGGTCGGGTGTGCGGCGTGCGCAATCTTCGAAGCGCTGGTGGATCAGGGCTGGCGCGGTCGGTGCGGTGGCGACGTCATGGGCCACCAGCGCGGTGCGCTCGGTGGCAGTCAGCAGCGGCAGTTGCTGCACGCGGCATTGCTCGTCGGCCACCATCGCTTCGAGCAGCGTGCGCCAATGGGCGAGCCAACGCTCAACGGTGGAGCGGTCGAACAGCTCGGTCGCAAAATGCAGCGACGCGGCCAGGCCATCGGCCGTGTCGACCACCGTCAGCGACAGGTCGAACTGCGAGGTCGACCGGCCGGTCGGCAGGCCGCTGACGCTCAGGCCTGGCAAGGCCGGCGCTTCGCCACGCGGCGCGTTGTCGACCGACATCGCGACCTGGAACAGCGGCGCATGGCTCAGGCTGCGTGTCGGCTGGATCGCCTCGACGACCTGCTCGAACGGAATGTCCTGGTGCGCATAGGCCGCCACCGTGTCGGCCTTGACGCGGGCCAGCAGCGCCGCGACCGTCGGGTCGTCCGCGAGGTTCAGGCGCAAGGCCAGCGTGTTGACGAAGAAACCGATCAGGTCTTCGACCTCGCGCCGCTGGCGGTTCGCCACCGGCGTGCCGATGACCACGTCGTGCTGGCCACTCAGGCGCGCCATCAGCACGCCCCAGCTTGCCAGCAGCGTCATGAACAGCGTCGTGCCGTGGCGCTGGCCGAGGGCCTTCAGGCTCTGGCTCAGCTCGGGGCTGAGGCGCAATGCGATGTTGTCGCCGGCGTAGCGTTGCACCGCCGGGCGCGGTCGGTCGAGCGGCAGGTCCAGAAGCTCCGGTGCGCCGGCCAGGTGGCCCTTCCAGTAGTCGACCTGCGCTTGCAGTGCTTCGCCTTGCAGCCAGCCGCGCTGCCACGCCGCGTAGTCGGCGTACTGCAGCACCAACCGCGGCAGTGGGTCGGGTCGGCCCTGGCTGAACGCGGTGTACAGCGTGCCTACTTCCTTGACCAGCACACCGTTGGACCAGCCGTCGGTGACGATGTGGTGCAGGTTGATCAGCAGTACGTGCTCGGTCGGCGACAGCACCAACAGGCGGCCGCGAACCAAGGGGCCGTGTGCCATGTCGAAGGGCTGGCCGAACACCTCGTTGCCCAGCCGCTCAAGCTGCCGCTGCTGCGCATCGGCGCTGAAGCCGGTCAGGTCATGCTCGATCAGCGAGAAGCCGACACCTTCATCGGCAATGCGCTGCACCGGTTCGCCGTCTTCGAGCAGGAAGGTCGTGCGCAGCACTTCGTGGCGCGCGACGATGCGATCCAGGGTGGCCTTCAGCGCTGCGCGGTCGAGCGTGCCTGAGAGCCGCAAGCCCACGGGCATGTGGTATGCCGCACCGGCGGCCTGGTCGAACTGGTCGATGAACCACAGCCGTTGCTGGGCCCATGACAACGGCAGCGGTTTGCTGCGGTCTGCCAGCGTGATGGCCTGCATGCGCGTCGCATCGGCATTCGACAAGCGGGCGCTGAAGTCCGCCAGCTGCGGGTGCGAGAACAGCTCGCCCAGTGGCACTTCGACGCCCATCGATTGGCGCAGCCGCGACACCAGCCGCACGGCCAGCAACGAGTGGCCACCGAGTTCGAAGAAGTCGTCGCGCCGGCCAACACGCTCGGCACCGAGCAGTTCTTGCCACAGGCCAGCGACTGCGATTTCTGTTTCGCCTTCCGGTGCCTCATAGGCACTGCTCGCGAGTGCTGCTGCATCGGGCGCCGGCAGCGCCGTGCGATCCAGCTTGCCGTTCGGCGTCAGCGGCCAAGTCGCCAGCGTCACGAACGCTGAGGGCACCATGTAGTCGGGCAGCGCTTGCGCCAGTTGTGAACGCAACGCTGTGGGCTCGACGACATCGCCTTCATCGACCCGCAAGTAGGCCACCAAGCGTTGGTCGCCAGGCCGGTCTTCGCGGGCCAGTACCGTGGCTTCGGCCACGCCTTCGCAGCGCGCCAGTGCCGCTTCGATCTCACCGAGTTCGATGCGGAAGCCGCGCAGCTTGACCTGGAAGTCGTTGCGGCCGACGTACTCGATGTGGCCGTCAGGCAACCAGCGTGCGAGGTCACCGGTCTTGTACAAGCGGCCACCCGGTGCGAACGGGTCGTCGATGAAACGCTCGGCGGTCAGTTCGGGCCG
The DNA here is from genome assembly GCF_056403075.1 of Ideonella sp. P3_A4. Classification (NCBI taxonomy): domain Bacteria; kingdom Pseudomonadati; phylum Pseudomonadota; class Betaproteobacteria; order Burkholderiales; family Sphaerotilaceae; genus Ideonella; species Ideonella sp. P3_A4. Next base: position 12,323 of record NZ_JBFUGE010000105.1, read on the forward strand.
GTTCAGGTAGCCACGCGCGACACCGGCGCCACCGATGTAGATCTCACCGGTCACGCCTGCGGCGACCGGCTGGCGCTGTGCGTCCAGCAGGTGCACGGTCACGTTCTGCAGTGGCCGGCCGATCGTCGGCACGGGGCCTGTGGTGCGAAGGTCTGCGACGGTCGCATCGACCGTGCACTCSGTMGGGCCGTACAGGTTGAACGCGCGGAACTGCGCCGCCTGCAGCGCACGCCAGCGCGMCGCACCGATCGCCTCGCCGCCGATCARCACCGTCTTCGCGCGGCATGGCGGCCGCTCCAGCAGCCCGGCGTCGCACATCATCTCCAACTGCGCCGGCGTGCAGTCGAACACGTCGACTTCGTTTTGCTCCAGCCAGTCGACAAACGCGGCACCATCGGCACGCACCTCGGTCGGCACGAAAACGAGGCAGTGGCCAGCCATCAGCTGTGCGATGACCTTGACCGACGCATCAAACGTGAAGCTCGCGTTCAACGCGAAGCGCGAGCGGGCGTCGACCTGTTCGAACACCGTGCGCTCCAGCGCCTGCCACAGGTTCAGCACGCTGCGGTGCTCGACCATCACGCCCTTGGGCATGCCGGTCGAGCCCGAGGTGTAGATCACGTAGGCCAGGTGGGCTGAAGTCAAGCCGCTGACCTGAGGATCGTGCTGCGGCTGGCGCACCAGCATCGGGTCGTCGTCCAGCACCACCACCGGCCGCAGGCCTTGCGCCGGCAGGTCGTCCTGCACCGCGTCTTCCGTCAGCAGCACCACCGGCGCACAGTCGTCCAGCAGTTGCGCCAGGCGCCCGACCGGTTGCGTCGGGTCCAGCGGCACGTAGCCCGCACCGGCCTTCAGGATGCCCAGCAGGCCGATCATCATCGGCAGCCCGCGGTCCACACACAGCGCCACGCGGTCACCGGGTTTGACGCCGAGCGCCAGCAGCCGGTGCGCGACCTGGTTGGCGCGGCGATTCAGCTCACCGTAGCTCAGCGACTCGCCGGCGTGCACCACCGCTGGCGCATCGGGCTGCAGCTCAGCCTGCTGCTCGATCAGCTCGTGTACCAAGCGCTCGCGCGGGTAGCTTGCGGCGCCGCCGTCGGCCCACATCGCCAGGCGCTCACGCTCGCCCGGCAGCAGCAACGGCAACTGCATCACGGCCGCGTTGTCCTCGGCGGCCATCGCGGCCAGCACACCTTCGAAACGCGCCAGCAGATGCTCGATCGTCGCGCGATCGAACAGGTCCACTGCGTAGACCATGCTGCCGCTGACCACTCCGCCCTGCTCCGCCACGGTCAGCGAGGTGTCGAAGTGACTGACGACCTCGGTCGACTCCAGCGATTGCAGCTGCAGGCCCGGCCACACAGGCGCTTCGCCGACGGCCATGTTGTTGACCGTCAGCATGGTCTGGAACAGCGCGTGGTAGCTACGGCTGCGCGGGGGCTGCACGGCCTCGACGACTTGTTCGAACGGGATGTCCTGGTGCGCGTAGGCCGCCAGCGTGTTGGCCTTGGTGCGAGCCAGCAGCTCGGCCACGCTGGGCTCGTCATGCAGTTGCACCCGCAAGGCCAGCGTGTTGATGAAGAAGCCGATCAGGTCTTCGACCTCGCGCCGCTGGCGGTTGGCCACCGGGGTGCCGATGACCACGTCGTTCTGGCCGCTCAGGCGCGCCATCAGCACGCCCCAGCCGGCCAAGAGCGTCATGAACAACGTCGTGCCATGGCGCTGACCGAGCGCCCTCAAACCTTGGCTCAGCTCGGGGCTGAGGCGGAACGCGATGCTGTCGCCCTCGTAACGCTGCACCGCGGGGCGCGGCCGGTCTGTCGGCAGTGCCAGCAGCTCAGGCGCACCGGCCAGGTGGCCTTTCCAGTAATCTACCTGCGCTTGAAGCGCTTCGCCTTGCAGCCATCCGCGCTGCCACGCGGCGTAGTCGGCGTACTGCAGCACCAGCCGCGGCAGCGGGTCGGGTCGACCGTGGCTGAAGGCGGTGTACAGCGTGCCGACTTCCTTGACCAGCACGCCGTTGGACCAGCCATCGGTGACGATGTGGTGCAGGTTGACCAGCAGCACGTGCTCGGTGGCCGACAAGGCCAGCAGTCGGCCGCGGATCAACGGGCCGCGTGCCATGTCGAAGGGCTGGCCGAAAACTTCGGTGCTCAGCCGCTCAAGTTGTCGCTGCTGCGCATCGGCGCTGAAGCCGGTCAGGTCATGCTCGATCAGCGAGAAGCCGACGCCTTCATCGGCAATGCGCTGCACCGGCTCGCCGTCTTCCAGCACAAAGGTCGTGCGCAGCACCTCATGGCGCGCGACGACGCGGTCCAGCGTCGCCTTGAGCGCGGCCTTGTCGAGCGTGCCGACCATCCGCAGGCCCACGGGCATGTGGTACGCCGCACCGGCGGCCTGGTCGAACTGGTCGATGAACCACAGCCGTTGCTGGGCCCATGACAGCGGCAGCGGCTTGGTCCGGTCTGCCAGCGTGATCGCCTGCATGCGCGTCGCATCGGCGTTCGACAAGCGGGCGCTGAAGTCCGCCAGGTGYGGGTGCGAGAACAACTCGCCCAGTGGCACTTCGACGCCCATCGATTGACGTAGCCGCGACACCAGCCGCACGGCCAGCAGCGAGTGGCCTCCGAGCTCGAAGAAGTCGTCGCGCCGGCCGACGCGCTCGGCGCCGAGCAGTTCTTGCCACAGCGACGCGACCATCTGTTCGGTCTCGCCTTCGGGTTCTTCATAGGCGCTGCTGGCCAGTGCCGCCGCGTCCGGCGCGGGGAGCGCTGTGCGGTCGAGCTTGCCGTTGGGCGTCAGCGGCCAGCTCGCCAGCGTCACGAACGCCGACGGCACCATGTAGTCGGGCAGTGCTTGCGTCAGCTGCGCACGCAATGCCGTCGGTTCGACCACGTCGCCTTCGTCAACGCGCAGGTACGCGACCAGGCGCTGGTCACCGGGCCGGTCTTCACGTGCCAGCACCGTGGCCTCGGCAACGCCTTCGCAGCGTGTCAGCGCCGCTTCGATTTCACCGAGTTCGATGCGGAAGCCGCGCAGCTTGACCTGGAAGTCGTTGCGGCCGATGTACTCGATGTGCCCGTCGGGCAACCAGCGCGCGATGTCGCCGGTCTTGTATAGACGCTCGCCCGGGTTGAACGGGTCGTCGATGAAACGCTCGGCCGTCAGCTCGGGCCGGTTCAGATAGCCACGGGCCACACCCGCGCCACCGATGTAGATCTCACCGGTCACGCCGGCAGCCACCGGCTGGCGCTGTGCGTCCATCAGGTGCACCGTCACGTTCTGCAGCGGCCGGCCGATCGTCGGCACGGGGCCTGTGGTGCGAAGGTCTGCGACGGTCGCATCGACCGTGCACTC
>NZ_JBFUGE010000106.1:0-15607 GCF_056403075.1 Ideonella sp. P3_A4
GCCTTGGGCGGCCGAACGGAAAGCGAACCGAACCGAGCAAGGAGCCTCCACCATGTCCGCTGCCGCAGCCGCCGTCGATGCCGCTGAAGTCGCGCCCAAGAAGGGCAAGAAGAAGCTGATCATCATGATCGCCGCGCTGGTGGCGTTGCTGGGGATCGGCGGGGGTGGTGCCGTCGTCTACATGAAGAAGAAGGCTGCCGCCGCCGAAGCCGCGGCCGCCGAAGAAGACGAAGATGGCGAAGGCGCCAACGCCAGCCACAAGCCGGTCGCCAAGGAAAGCCACAAGAAAGACGAGAAGCACGTGCCGCCGGTGTTCGTGCCGCTCGAGCCCTTCGTCGTCAACCTGGCTGACCGCGAGGCCGACCGTTTTGCCCAGGTCGGCATCACGCTCGAAGTGGCCGATGCCCACGTCGGCGACGAGATCAAGGCCTACATGCCGGCGATCCGCAACAACGTGCTGCTGCTGCTGGCCCACAAGACCTCTGAAGAGCTGATGGAGCCCGAAGGCAAGGAAGAGCTGGCCCGGGAAGTGCGCCGTGAAGCGCTGCGTCCGATGGGCATCGACCTGCCGGACGAGGAAACGGCCTCGAGCAAGAAGAAAAAGAAGAAGAAGGTCAAGGTCGAAGAAGAAGAAGTCAAGGAGCTGCCGATCAAGTCGGTGCAGTTCTCTTCCTTCATCATCCAGTGACATGTCGACCCCTTCCGTCTTCGACGGCTTTCCCCCGAGGGGAACCGCGCTCCGCCTTGGGGCGGCCCGGCGCCTGCGCGCGGACCGTGCCTTCGCTTACGGGTATTGAGTCACCATGAACCAGCAAATCCTCTCGCAAGACGAAGTCGACGCGCTGCTGCAGGGCATCACTGGCGAAAGCCAGAAGCTCGAGCAGGAGGAAATGCCCACTGGCGGCATTCGCAACTACGACATCGCGAGCCAGGAGCGCATCGTCCGTGGCCGCATGCCGACGATGGAAATCATCGGCGAGCGCTTCGCACGCAACATCCGCATCGGGCTGTTCAACTTCATCCGCAAGAGCCCGGAAGTCTCGATCAACGGCATCAAGGTCCAGAAGTACTCGGCCTTCCTGCGCGAGATCGTCGTGCCGACCAACTTCAACATCGTTTCGGTGCGGCCGTTGCGCGGCTCGGGCCTCATCGTCTGCGACCCGAGCATCGTGTTCTCGGTGATCGATGCCCTCTTCGGCGGCGTGGGCAAGTTCCACACCCGCATCGAAGGCCGTGACTTCTCGGCCACCGAGCAGCGCGTGATCGAGYGCCTGGTCGACTGCATCATCGGCGAATACCGCCGCGCCTGGCATGGCATCTATCCGCTCGAGCTGGACTACCAGCGCTCGGAGATGCAGCCGCAGTTCGCCAACATCGCAACGCCGAGCGAGATCGTCGTCTCGTCGTCGTTCACGCTCGAGATCGGCGAGACCTCGGGCACGATCCACTTCTGCATTCCGTATTCGACGCTGGAGCCGATCCGCGACGTGCTGTATTCGTCGATCCAGGGCGACTCGTCCGAGCCGGACCGCCGCTGGGTCAACCTGCTGAAGGAACAGATCAAGTCGGCCGAAGTCGACCTGGTCGCCGAGCTGGGCACCGCCCAGGCCACGGTCGAGCAGTTGCTTTCCTTCAAGCCGGGAGATTTCGTCGAGCTCGACCTGTTGCCAATGATCCAGGCCAAGGTCGATGGGGTGCCGGTGTTCGATTGCCACTACGGCACGGCAGAAGGCCATTACGCGATCAAGATCGACCATTTGCTCACCAGTTCCAACATGGGTTGGCTGGGTGAGTCCAACGCCAGCTGAAGGAGCCCGCAATGGCCAATGAACAAGACGACATGGCTGATGCCTGGGCTGCGGCACTTGCCGAGTCCAAGGGCGGCAGCGACGTGGCCAGCGAGCTGGCGGCGCCGGCCGAGCAGGTCTCGCCCGCATCCTTCGCCAATTTCTCGCCAACCGGCGTGGCTGGTGCGGGCAATGACCTGAACATGATCCTGGACATTCCCGTCCAGCTGACCGTGGAACTGGGCCGCACAAGGATTCCGATCAAGAATATCCTGCAACTGGCCCAGGGCTCGGTGGTCGAACTCGAGACCTTGGCCGGTGAACCGATGGATGTGCTGGTCAATGGCTTCCTGATCGCCCAGGGCGAAGTGGTGGTGGTGAACGACAAGTTCGGTATCCGCCTGACAGACATCGTGACGCCCAGCGAACGCATGCGCCGACTCAGCAGAACGTGAGAACTCCTTTTAAAGGACGCTGATCGCATGACCTCGTCGTCGCTGATGCCCTTGCTGGCCTTCATGGCCGTGGTGGCGCTGATCCCCGTTGCGCTGTGGTTGCTGCGTCGCTCCGGCTATGCCGGCGCTGGGCAGGACGGGTTGATGCGCACGGTGTCCAGCCTGTCGCTGTCGCCTTCGCAAAGGGTGGTGGTCGTCGAGTTGGGGCAGGGCGCAACGGCACGCTGGCTGGTGCTGGGCGTGACGCCAGACAACATCACCCACCTGACCCAGCTGGATGCACCGGCCGAGGTGCCCGCCGCACTGCGCACGCCGCAGGCCGCGACCGTGAGCCAACTGATCGCCAAATGGCGTTCGGGCCACGGCCCGGCGGCCGGGGGCGCGTCGCATGAGTGAACCCAATACCCTGAAGCGCGTGCTCTATGCCGGCGGCCTGATGCTGCTGGGCGCCGTGCTGCTGCCTGCTGAAGCGCAGGCACAAGCGGCACAGCAGGCGCCATCGTTGCCGCTGGTCATCGGCCAGGGGGCAGGCGGCACCAGCTATTCGGTGCCGATCCAGACGCTGCTGTTCTTCACCGCGCTGTCGTTCCTGCCGGCCGTGCTGCTGATGATGACGGGCTTCACCCGCATCGTCATCGTGCTGGGCCTGCTGCGTCAGGCGCTGGGCACGCAGGCCGCACCGCCGAACCAGGTGATCGTGGGCCTGAGCCTGTTCCTGACCTTCTTCGTGATGTCGCCGACGATCGACAAGGTCTACGCCAACGCCTGGGTGCCGTACTCGGCCAACCAGATCGCCTTCGACGAAGCGCTCAAGCGCGGCGAAGTGCCGATGCGCGAATTCATGCTGAAGCAGACGCGCCAGTCCGACGTGCAACTGTTTGCCAAGCTGGCCAAGCTGGACCCGTCGGTCAAGGGCGAGGACGTGCCGTTCAAGGTGCTGGTGCCGGCGTTCGTGACCAGTGAGTTGAAAAGCGCCTTCCAGATCGGCTTTTTGATCTTTGTGCCTTTCCTGATCATCGACATGATCGTGGCCAGCGTGCTGATGAGCCTGGGGATGATGATGTTGTCGCCGGTGCTGGTGGCACTGCCCTTCAAGCTGATGCTGTTCGTGCTGGCCGATGGCTGGAACCTGCTGCTCGGCTCCCTCGCTGCCAGCTTCGCCACTTAACAAGGCCCCTACGTCGCCTTCGGCGCCGGTCCCGCGAGGGGATCAGGCCCCTAGGGAACGGCCCGTCGGGGCCTGAGACCTCACCTTCAATCGTCGATATGGATTCCGCCCAAGTCTTCACCTACGGCCAGCAAGGCCTGATGATGCTGCTCACCGTGTCGGCGCCGATGCTGCTGGTGATCCTGATCGTCGGCGTGCTGGTGAGCATCTTCCAGGCCGCCACGCAGATCAACGAGGCCACACTGAGCTTCGTCCCCAAGCTGATCGCCGCCGTCGCGGTGATCGCGGTTGCCGGCCCGTGGATGATGACCACGCTGGTCGACTACTTGCGCAACATGCTGATGGCGATTCCTTCGGCCGCCGGTTGAACCCAGAAGACAGGTGATCACCCTCACCGAGGCCCAGTTGCTGGCGTGGATCACGCCGGTGCTGTGGCCTTTCTTGCGTGTGCTGGCGCTGTTCCAGGCGATGCCCATCATGGGCCAACGCCTGGTGCCGATGCGCGTGCGGGTGGCGCTGGCCTTTCTGGTCGCGGTGTGCGCCGGCAGCGTCGCACCACCGATTGCACCAGTGCCGTTGGACTCGGCCCAGGCCGTGCTGCTGGTGGTTCAGCAGCTGCTGATCGGCTTGTCGCTCGGCTTTGCGGTCCGCATCGTCTTCGCCACGGTCGAATTCGCCGGCGAGATCGCCGGCCTGCAGATGGGCATGAACTTCGCGGGCTTCTTCGACCCGCTGACAGCCACCCAAACCACCGCGGTCAGCCGCTTTTTCGGCACGCTGGTCGCCTTCCTGTTCATCGTGGTCAACGGGCACCTGACCGTCATCGCCGTGGTGGTGCAAAGCCTGACGGCCTTCCCGGTCGGGCCAGAGCCGTTTGCCTTCCTGACCGCGACGATGCCGCACCAATGGGGTGCCGAGGTCTTCAAGATGGGCTTGTGGATCGCGCTGCCGCTGATCGCGATCATGATGTTCGTCAATGTGGTTCTAGGGGTGATCTCACGCGTCGCGCCGCAGACCCACATCTTCTCGATCGGCTTCCCGATCACGATGGGCGTCGGGCTGGCGAGCCTGCTGTTCATCCTGCCGCTGATGGAGAACCCGTTCATCGCGACGCTCGAACGCATGCTGGCGCACTTCCAGTGAATATTGGATGCCCCTACTGTGAAGTATTGGCGTCGCCGCTTGTCCGAAATGGGTCGCGCTTTACGTATTAGTGGATAAGGGCATCAGACGCATCCGCCACTGCCTCCAAACCGGCCGGCGCTGCGTATCTGGTGCTCAGATGACTCACGGATACGAGGAGCACGCCATGAACCCTCAATCGAATGCCCCCAATGCCAGGCCGGCGCCACCGGCCCGGCGGGATTGCCACGAGGCCTGCGGCTACGAGCTGCGCTTCATGTCGCTGTTCCATGAAGGCCGGGGACTGAGCTTTCCTTGCAATCCGTCGGGCGACGTTCAGCTCGACGAACTGAGTGATCGGGCCAGGGCGAACTATTTTTACGCGCGGGCTGTGGTGGGTAGAGAGTTCTCAGTGCCGGCCGTGGTGGCCCACTGAGGTTTCAGACTCCAGACAACAAGAACTCAGGAAAACGCTCAGGACCCAGGCGGCGCAGGAGGGGGATGACCCTTCTGCGCCGTCGATGTCCCCGCATCGACCGACGTCAGCGGAAGGAATACTTCGCCGCGAGGTAGAAGAACTGCCCGCGCGACGAATAGAGCTCGGCGAATCCCATCTGGGTGTAGGTGTTGCTGGTCCCGTTCTGCAGGCTCAAGGGGGGCGTGCGGTCGAGCGCGTTCTTGATGCCCGCCGTGAACTCCCAACCAGAGATGCCGGAGTACTGGGCCTGAAGATCCAGCTCTTCGAAGGTCCCCACCTTGCGGTGGTCAGACGCCGCGATGGCATCGGGGAAGGCCTGGTCGGAGTCCCAGAAACCGCCGACAGTCTTCCACGTGCCGGAGAACGTCCAGTTCTCCAGTTCGGTCTGCGCCTGGAAGGCATTGCGGAAGTACGGCTTGGCGTAGGTGCCCAGGTACTTTTGCCAGTCGTCACCCTGGGCAGCCTTCGAACGATCGACCGAGTAGTAGGTCAGCAGGTTGCGCAGGCTCACCTTGCCGACCGGCGTTTGCCCAAGGCGAAAGCGCGCGTCGATATCCACCCCTGCCGTCTCGCGCTCGGCGATGTTCTGCAGGTTGGTGTAGATGAAATACCTCGGCCCGATCTTGGCCCACAGGCCTTGGGCGATGGCATCGGTCAGCGTCGGTGAGCTGATCTCGTTCTTCTTGGCGATCTTCCAGACGTCGATGCTGGCGCTGAACATGTTCGATGCGTCGAGGACCACGCCGAGGTTGTAGGTCTTGCCTTTCTCGGGCCCCAAGTCCGGGTTCGAGCCGTTGACCTGGAAGGCGTTGATCAGGCAGTTGCCCGGCGTGAAGTCGACGCCGAGCGCTTCGCAATCGCTGTCCGCGGTCAGCGTCGTAGCTCCCTCTTCTTGAGCGCCGAACAACTGCTTCAGCACCGGCGCACGGAAGCTCTGGGTGTAAGACGCGCGAAATGCCAAGCTCGACAGCGGCGTGTACTTCAAGCCAAGCTTCGGGCTGGTCGCGCTCCACTTCGGATAGTGGTCGTAGCGAACGGCCAACTGGGCCTCCAGCTGCTTGAAGATCGGCAGCTGCAGTTCGGCATAGGCCGCGGCCGACTTGCGCGCGGCGTCAACTGCCGACTGCTGGATGCTGCCGACCACCAGCCCTTGTTGGCTCAGTTCGTCCGGCGTGTCCTGCAAGCTGTCGCGGTAGAAGGCGCCCCCGATCGCGTACTTCGATATGCCGCCGGGCAGCGAGAACAGGTCACCGCTGATCTGCGCATTGACGGTGTCGAGGACCGACTTGCCGACGCGCTGGGGCGAGACCTTCAGGCTGTCCACCAGCGCCTGGTCGTTGGTCGTCACCGTCGGGTCGATCGAGCCGTCAGATGTGGCCGCTGCCCAGAGGTTGGCGTCGAAGAAATTGCTGTCGCTGTTGGTGACCTTGCTCTCACCATGGCTGGCGCTGAGCTTCCAGTCCAGCCCGTAGTTGTAGCCCTCGAAGCCCGCGGCGACATTGATGAAGTCGGACTTGCGCTCGGTCGTGCGCGGGCCGCCCTGCATGAACCGGCCGGCAATGTAGATGGAATCCGTCCCATTGCCGTCGTCGTCCAGGATCTCGTAGGGGCGTTGCGCCTCGTCGGTGATCGGGACGATGAAGAAGTCAGGCACCGGGTGGGCCAGGAACTTGTCCTTCGAGGTCGAGAAGATGAACTCGCCGAAGGCCTTGATGTCCGGCGTGACCTGGTACGAGCCCAGCACCAGGCCACTCAAGCGGTCGGCCCCGTTGTAGGCGGTCAGCAAGCTGGCGTTGAAGTCGTAGCGGCAGCGATTGAGATCGCCCAGTTGGTCCGGCGGGCAGTCTCGATAAGTCAGGCCGACAAAGCCGCCGGTGTTCGGGTCGATCACATTGCCGTAGGGCGAAAAGCTGCTTCGGCCATCGCTGGGCGCGCCGAAGCGGCGGAAGTCGACCGACCGTGAGATGTCGCGGTCCTTGCGCAGGATCGGGTCGCGCTTGAAGTAGTCCAGGCCGATCAGGATGTTGTAGCGGTCCTTCCCGTAGTCGCCGAATCCTGCCGACAGCCCAAAGCGCTGTTCGGCGCCGTCGCCGCGACTGCTCACGCCGTAGGACGCGGTGACATCGATCCCCTGGTAGTCGGACCGGGTGATGAAGTTCACCACGCCCGCCACCGCATCGGCGCCGTAGATCGCCGACCCGCCATCCTTCAGGATCTCGATGCGCTCGATCGCACTCACCGGCAGCGAGTTGATGTCGAACGCGGCGCCGGCGCCCGACGAGTCGTACAGCGCGTTGACCGGCAGGCGCCGGCCGTTCAAGAGGACCAGCGTCTCACTGGATGACAGCCCACGCAAGCGGATGCTTGCGGTGCCGGAGGCCGCGGGTGAATTCGAGGCCAGCTCGCCCTGGTCGAAGATGTCGATCGACGGGATCGAGTGCAGCAGCTCGTTCAGCGAGGTGGCGCCGGTCCGCTCGATTTCCTTGCGCGTCACGATCTCGACCGGCGCCGGGCCCTCGACGTTCGTTCGCTTGATCGCCGAGCCGGTGATCTCGACGCGCTGGGTCTCTTGCGCTTGCGCTGTGGGCAGGCTGGCGGCGGTGCTACCGAAAGCGCAAATCAACCCTGCACACAGCTTGGTTCGTTTGAACATGACATGGCTCCCTGTCAAAAGAAGAATGAGAAGAAGTTGATGAAGCTCACCAGACGCGTACGCGCGCCTTGGGGTCGAGATACAGGCGCTGGCCGGGCCGCACGTCGAACGCCCCGTACCAGGCGTCGAGGTTGCGAACGGTGGCAATGCGGTAGCGCTCCGGCGCGTGGCCGTCGGTCGCGATCTGCGTGCGCATTGCGTCCTCTCGGCTCTTGCTGCGCCAGGCTCTGGCGAAGCCGATGAAGAACTGCCTGTCTTGCCGACGTACCTCCTTGTCGTTGGCTTGGCTGCTCAGCGCGCGGCGGTGGGCTGCGAAGGCGGCAGTCAGGCCCCCGAGGTCGGCGAGGTTCTCCGTCAGCGTCAGCTTGCCGTTGACGGCCAGATCAGGAAACGCCTGGTAGCCGGAGAACTGCGCCACCAATGGGTCGGTCGCTGCGTGGTAGCGCGCCATGTCTTCGGGCGTCCACCAGCGGCGCATGCGGCCGTCGGCCTCGTACTCCGCACCCAGCGTGTCGATGAAGTGGCTGAGCTCGTGGCCGACGATGGCGCCGATCGCGCCGTAGTTCGCGGCGTCCGAGGCCACGGGGTCGAACTTGGGCGGCTGCAGAAGGGCCGCCGTAAAGTTGTAGGCGTTCTGCTGGAACAGCAGGACCGCGCCGGGCCGGTGGGGCGCGATCGCCCATGAGGCGCCGTCGTCAATGGGCTGCCCGAGACGGGCCACGGCCTGGCGGTAGTTCAGCTCGGCGACGCGCCGGAAATTGCCCACCGCATCGGCGGGGTCCACGGCCAGGTCCGAATAGTCCTGCCACTTTTCCGGGTAGCCGACGCCGAAGTAAACGGCCCTCAATTTGGCAAGCGCCATGGCCTTGGCGTCGGGCGACAGCCATGTCACCGCTTCGATGCGTTGCTCGAATGCAGCGATGACGTTGGCCGCAATGGCCTGCACACGGGCTTTGTGCTCCGGCGGGAAGTAGCGCTCGACATACATCCTGCCCAGGGCATCGCCCAGCGCCGATTGGGTCGCATCCATCGCACGCTGTGCGCGTGAGCCAGGCAATGGGTTCGCTGCTGCGGCGCTGTGCATCGCCAAGGCTGCTTCGGCGAAGGCGCGAGGCAGCACATCGGCATGGGTGTCGATGAGGCGAACGCGCAGGTAGTCCTTCCAAACCAGCAGCGGCTGCGACGCGACCAGCTCGGCCGCGCCCTTCACGGCGCTGGGCTGCCAGACCACGAAAGCCTGCTCTGGACCCAAACCTGCCGCGACAAAGAATGCGAACCAATCCATGCCCGGCGCCTGGCGTGCGAAGTCGGCGCGCGTCCACACCTGGTCGGCATTGCGGTCGTTCGACGACGCTTCTTGCGTCGCGTGGCTTTGCGCGATGGCGGTTTCCAGTGCCATCACCGCGCGGGCGCGTGGCGCGACGCGATCGAAGCCCGCCAGGGTCAGCAGCTGCCCGACATACGCCACGTATTGCGTTCGCAGCGCCCGCATGCGCGGCTCGGCGCTGAGATAGTGCTCACGGCCAGGCAGGCCAAGCCCGCCCTGCAGCAGGAAGGCGATATGGACCTTCTCGCCATGAATGCTTGGCTGCGCGGCCAGGCCCAGCAGATGCGCGGAGTCGTAGACGCCGGCATTCAACGGGTCGACATCGGCACGCAGCCCACGGCCCAGCAACCGGGTCAGCGCCGCCTTGTCGCGAACCATCTCGATGCAATCAAGCATCGGCCTCTGCGGCGTGATGCCCTTGGCTTCGATGGCGGCTTCATTCAGGTAGGCCGCCTGGAAATCGGCCACCTTGCGCGCGGTGGACCCCACTGGCTCGGCACCGGCGACGGCGAGCAGCGACGCCACGCGTTGGCGGGTCACCTCGTTGATCTCGCTGCGAGCGTCCCAACGCGCCTTGCCCGCCGGGATCTCGTTGGCCTTCAGCCAAGCGCCGTTGGCGTAGGCGAAGAAGTCGTCGCCGGGCGCGATGCTGGCGTCCACGCCACTTTCCTGGCCCTGGGCTTCGGGGGCGATCCCCCACAACAGAGCCGCGGCCAGCAAGATGCGAGGGAAGTCGATTCGGAACATGGCATAACCTTTCGGTGTGCCGGCACCTTATGGAATCCGCCTTCCGCTGTCGCGCCGCTCACCGACAGGTTTCGATCGATTTCGGACATCCGCCCGACAGGCCTATCCTTCCTCTGTGAAATAGGGGATGCTTGCGGTCTGCAACCCTGTCCGAAAATGATCGCCGCTCCTCAGCCCATCGATCTGCTCTTCGTCATTGCTCCGCATTCGCTGCTGCAAGACATCGCCGGACCGGCCGAGGCGTTCCGCCTGGCCAACCTGCGCCGTGCGGAGAGAGGCCTGCCGCCGCGTTATCGGCTGCGTTTCTGCGGGCCCACGCCCTCGATGCCGACATCGGTCGGGCTAGCAATTGCAAACCTGGAACCCTTGCCGCAGCGCCTTGACTCGCCGACCTGGGTGATCCTGGTCGGCCAGCCGCTCGCCCACCAGCACGTGACCCCGGCGATCGCCACCACGGCGCAGTGGCTGAATGAGACCTTGCACGACACGCTGCTGGCCGCAGACACACCGCATCGCCTGATCACGATCTGCTCGGGCACGCTGCTCGCGGCGCGCGCCGGCCTGCTCGCCAAACGCCGCTGCACGACCCACCACGACCTGCTGGACAAGCTGCGGGACATGGCTCGCGATGCGCAGGTGGTGGGTAACCGCGTGTTCGTGGTCGACGGGCCTGTGGCCTCCAGCGCCGGCATCACGGCGGGCATCGATCTCGCGCTGCAACTGATTGCCCAGGACTGCGGTGAGGCGCTGGCCGCGGGCATCGCAGAGGACATGGTGGTGTACCTGAGGCGCTCGCCCAGCGACCCCGAGCTGTCGCCCTTTCACGACCATCGCCGCCACATGCACGCTGCGGTACACCGGGTGCAGGACGCGATGTGCGCCGAGCCGGAGCGCGACTGGGACATGGCCGCGCTGGCCGCACTGGGGCACGTCACCGAGCGCCACCTGCTGCGTCTGTTCACCCAGCACGCGGGCGTATCGCCGCTGCAATGCCTGCAGAACATTCGGCTCGAGCGGGCGCGCCAATCGCTGGAAGGTGGCGCCAGCGTCACGCAAGCCGCGACGGTGTCAGGCTTCGGCTCGGGTCTTCATCTGCGCCGCGCCTGGAAGCGGCAATGGGGCGGGTCACCGCGCGACGCAGCGCGAAAGGTCACGCCGGTCCGTTCTTCTTCACGTCCTGGCCTGACTGACACCCCTGTCATCGATTTGCCAGTATCWCAGTAAGGCGCTGATCGGGAGTTGCACATCTGCCGAAGGCGGTAGAAGATGGCTTCGATTGCGCAAACCTGATCCGGGCACGCAGGGAGTCCTGCTGAATCGAGTTCTCTCCAAGTGCGACGGCAAGGCCAGCTGCAATGAATCAGTGCCTGCCGCCAGTGCTTCGCAATGTGCCATCAAGGCCAAGGCGGGCTGCTCGAACAAGCGGCTCGACATCACCAAGTACAAGAAGGTCACGGCGACCTACGATGGTGCCCCGGTGGAAGCGGGCAAGGACTTCTGCGTGGGGCACCCAGATTTCCCCTATGCCAGCAAGCCCGACTGCAAGTAGCCTTGCAGCCAGCACAAAGGCCGGCTCAGGCACTGAGCCGGCCCGCTCAACGGTGGCGACTAACCGTTCAGGGGGCGAGTAGATTCCTGCGAGGTGACGCGTGGTGAATGCCTTCTCGATCCCCCTCAAATGGGCCGCTGGCCTCTCGGTTGGCGCACGCCTTGCCGGTGGCTTTGGCGTTCTGCTGGTGTGTGTCCTGCTGGTGGGTGCTGCTGGCGTTGGCGGCATGTACCGGCTCGAGCGCAGCGTGAACGACATCGTCGTCTACAACAACGCCAAGCTTGGGTTGGCGCAGTCCATGAGCCGCGCCGTGGGCGAGCAGGAAAAAGGCCTTCTCAAGCTGGCGCTCGCCAGCAGCAACCAGGAGAAGGAACCCCTGCGCGCATCGGTCACGTACCAGGCCGGCCAGTACGACGACGCGGAAAAAGGCCTGGCGGAAATTCTCGGACTGTCGGTGCCGACGCAGTTCGAGACCGACATCGTCGCCAAGATCCAGACGCACAAGGCCAACGTGTCAGGGCTGGTGGCCAAGTGCGTGAAGCTCGACAACGACGAGGATTCTGAAGGGATGCTCAAGCTGCTGAAGGACGAAGTCAAACCGGCGATGGAAAAGTGGGTGATGGACATCGACGAGTTGGTATCGATCGAGCAGCGACTGAACGACACCGCGGCGACCGAGACGCAAAGGGACTACGCCTGGCTGAGAAACTTTTCCGTCGTTTGTGTGGGCCTGGCGGTTGTTCTCGGCGGGGCCATCTCGTTCTTGATCACGCGCAGCCTCAGGCGCGAACTCGGCGGCGAGCCCCGCCAAGCCGCCCTGGTGGCCCACCGTATCGCGGCCGGCGACCTGTCGATCGCCATTCCTGTCAGGCCTGGCGACACCAGCAGCCTGATGGCGGCGCTGAAAGGCACGGTCGAGCAACTGGCCGCGATCCTGCGCGCCATCAACGAAGCGACCGAGACGATCAATACCGCCGCGACGGAGATTGCCGCAGGCAACTTGGATCTGTCCAAGCGCACCGAGGAACAGGCGGCTGCGTTGGAGGAAACCGCCGCTTCGATGGAAGAGCTGATGGCGACGGTGAAGCAGAACGCCGACAACGCACGGCACGCGAGCGAGCTGGCGGTCGGGGCCTCGGGCGTGGCCGTGAAAGGTGGGGCGGCGGTGGGTCAGGTGGTGGTGACGATGTCTTCCATCAATGACTCCTCGCAGCGGATCGCCGACATCATCGGCGTCATCGACGGAATCGCCKTTCAGACCAACATCCTCGCGCTGAATGCGGCGGTGGAAGCAGCCCGTGCCGGCGAAGAGGGGCGTGGGTTTGCGGTGGTCGCTGGCGAGGTGCGCAGCCTCGCGCAACGAAGTGCCGAAGCGGCCAAGGCCATCAAGGAACTCATTTCGCAGTCGGTGCGCAAGGTCGAGGACGGCGGCCGGCTGGTTCACGAAGCCGGGCAGACGATGAACGAGATCGTGGCGGCGATCAAACACGTGACCGACATCGTGGCGGAGATTTCGGTCGCCTCGCAGGAGCAATCCAACGGCATCGCGCAGGTGAACACGGCCATCACCCAGATGGACCAGGTGACCCAGCGCAATGCKGCACTGGTGGAGCAGGCGGCAGCGTCGGCCGAGTCGATGCAGGAGCGGGCGCGCAGCCTCGCGCAATCGGTGGCGATCTTCAGGCTGAGTGCCGAACCGGGCACGGCCTAGCCGCATGCAAAACGGCCCACCGAAGTGGGCCGTTGGTGTTGGCAGCAGCCGGCCGATCAGCCGTTGGACGACAGCAGCTTTTGCGCCGTCTGTTCCTGCCGCTCCGAGGTCTGGATCAGTTTCATCTGGTGTTCGAACTGGCGCGCCGCCGAGATCATCGCGACCATGGTCTCGACCGGGCTGACGTTCGAGCCTTCGAGTGCGCCGTCTTGCAGGCGGGCGTTCGGGTCGGCGGCGAGGTCGCCGTTGGCGGCGCGGAATAAGCCGTCGACTCCACGGCCGAGCTGGTTGTCGACTTCCGGGGTGACGAGCTTCAGCTTGCCCACCGACTGCGGCTTGCCGCCGGGCACGGTGGCGCTGACCGTGCCATCGGGCGCGATCTGCAGTTCAGCGTTGGCCGGTGCGGTGATCGGGCCGCCGTCGCCCAGTACCTGCAGGCCGTTGTGGGTGACCAGCAGGCCTTCGGCATTGACTTGCAGCGAGCCGGCGCGGGTGTAGGCCTCAGTGCCATCCAGCCCTTGCACCGACAGCCACGAATTGCCCTTCATCGCCACGTCGAGGTTGCGGCCGGTGGGTTGCACCGCGCCCGCTTCCGACTTGTAGCCGACGGTGGTTTCGAGTGAGTAGACGCGGGTCGAGGCACCGTCGCCACGCACCGGCACGGCGCGAAACGCCGCCAGCTCTTCGCGAAAGCCGGTGGTCGATGCGTTGGCCAGGTTGTGCGCGAGCACATCCTGGCGCGACATCGCCGCTTTCGCGCCGGACATCGACAGGTAGATCATGCGGTCCATCGCGGCACCTCAGCGAAGTCGGGTAGGAATCAGGATCAACGGAGGTTGACCAAGGTCTGCATGACCTGGTCCATCGTCTTGATCGTCTGCGCGTTGGCCTGGTAGTTGCGCTGCGCGGTGATCATGCTGACCAGCTCGCCGGTCAGGTCGACGTTCGACTCTTCGAGCGCACCGGCTTGCAGGGCACCGAACGAGCCGGAGCCGGGCGTGCCGACGAGCGGGTCGCCCGAGGCGTAGGTGGTGCGCCAGCCGTTGCCGCCCATCGGCTGCAGGCCTTGCGGGTTGCGGAAGTTCGCCAGCTGCAGCTGACCGGCCGGCTTGGTCTGGCCGTTGGTGTAGCGGGCCATCACGATGCCCGAGTTGTCGAAGGTGATGCCGCTCAGCGAGCCGGCGCTGTAGCCGTCCTGGTCGAGGTTGGTCACACCGAAGGCCGAGCCGTATTGGGTCGAGCCGTTGAAGTTCAGCGCGATGCCCGGAATGGCCAGCGTCGAGACACCGTTGGAGTCGACGGTGACCGGCACGTCCAGCGTGTTGCTGCTCGAGGCAAAGGTCGAGCCGTCGGCCGAGAAGGTCAGCGTGGTTACCGGTTGCGGATCGGCGTCGGTGCCGGCGCAGGTGGTGCCGTTCGCGCGGGCGAAGACGTTCCAGGTGTCGTCGGCCGTCTTCTGGAAGTAGTAGCTGACGGTCACCGGCTGGCCGGCGGCGTCGTAGAGCGTGGCTTCAGTTGCCTCGGCGTAGGTCGACGGGTCGTCGAAGTCGATCTGCGGCGTTGCGGCCGGGGTGATGGCCTCGCTCTTGTCGAGGTTGAACTCGAGCTTCACTTCGCTCGTCACGTTCGGCTCGATGCCGGCGGTCGGCAATTGCAAGGGCACGGCGGCGCCAGGCTGGATCACGCCGTTGTTGTCGGCCATGTAGCCCATCAGCTTCATGTTGCCGTTGTTGACGATGTAGCCGTTCTGGTCGACCTTGAACTGGCCGTTGCGGCTGTAGACCGTGCCGCCGGCGGGGTCGGACACCTGGAAGAAACCGCCGCCGTTGAGCGCCAGGTCCATCGGGTTTTCCGTCGCCGTGATGCTGCCCTGGGTGAACTGTTGCGACACCGCGGCCAGGCTGACGCCGATGCCGATGTTGTTGGTGCCGGCGCCGTTCAATGCCGCTGCATACATGTCAGAGAACTCGGCACGCGAGCCCTTGGCGCCGAACGTGTTGGCGTTGGCGATGTTGTTGCCGATCACCTCCAGGCTCTTGGACGTGGTGTTCAAGCCGGAAAGACCTTGCTGGAAGCTCATGGGTTGCTCCTGGGGGCGAGATAAGAGAGGAGGGAGGTGAAAGCGGAGAGGTGGCGGATCAGAGGAAGGCCCAGACCGCGTCGTAGGCCACGCGGTCGCCGTTGGACAGTTCGAGCGCGAGCGTGTCGCCGAAAGTGCTGACGGCCTTGATACGCTGGTGGGCCAGCGCCATCGCGTCGACAGGGGTCTTGCCGCTGGCGGCCGTGACCTTGAAGGTCAACGTGCTGTTCTTGTAGGCGTCGGGCACGGCGTAGCTGAAATCGTGGCGGCCGGCTTCCAGGTCTTTCAGCTCGACGGTGCCGATGGTGGCGCCGGCGCCGTTCTGGATCTCGACCTTCACATCGGTCGCGGCGTTGCTCAGCTCGAAGCCGCCGTCGCCGGTGCCGTCCTGCACACGCAGCGTGTTGCCTTCGACGGCAACGTCGTGGCCGATCAGCGCGGCGCTTTGCATCGCTTGCAGCTGCACGAACTGGCCGTTCAGGCCCGAGACGGTGCCATTGAGTTTTTCCAGACCCGACACGGTACTGATC
>NZ_JBFUGE010000107.1:0-15531 GCF_056403075.1 Ideonella sp. P3_A4
GGCCGGCACAGTGCCGGCCCCACCGCCACCACCACCACGATGTGGGGCGCGATGCCCAACAGCGCGCTGCCCGTCGCGGCCCGCTGGCGCGGCCTGTACACCGCGTCTGCCGCACAGCTTCAGGCCRATGACGGCAGCGCGCTCGACCTGCCGGCTCACAGCCTGGCCTGGTGCGACACGCCGCAGCCAATCACTTGGCGAATCGATGGGCGGGGTACGTCGAATCTCCGCGCATGGTGGCTGTCATCAAGCGTTACCGCGAAGTGATCTCCTGCTGTTCACAACCCGGCAAGTCAAGGTCGGTACCGCAACGCGCGGGCCGCCGGCTCGATTGGCGTCGCAACAAATGCATGCGATTTGCTCTGATATTGGCCGTGTCCAACGATCACGCCCTCATCGTTGATCCCATACGCCACCAGTTCGCTCCAGTCCGCGCCGGAAGCATCCAGCAAGTCTTTCAAATAGCGCAACTTGCCTCGCCAGTAATACACCGCCCCCTCACGCCCACCGTTGCCGACGATCTCGTCATGACGATTGATAGTCGAAGGTTGCCATCGGCGATATCGCCCGCTGAACATCGGCAGGGCATGCATTTCAGCGCCGTCGTAGAAGAACGGCTTGCCGGCGTAGCCAGACAATTCGGTGGAAGACCCGCAAACGTGCCCTGCGGCATTGATGTCGTTACCGAGGCTGTATTTGTCGGCATCGAGCACGCCCAAGTCGATCATCACACCGCCTCGCCAAACGAAGCCGTGAGACGTTCCGTCTGGGAGATCAGCAGACCCCGTGATGTCACCGCTTACGTTGATGCGCGAGCCATAGCTGCTCTTGCCGCCGAGCGTGCCAAGGTCAACGACACGGCCATGGTCGTACAACACGGCATGTGCGTCAGGCCCGAAGTACGCATCGCCCGAAATTTGACCTGCCCCGTTGATGTCGGCCCCGCCAATGGCGAGTTCTTCGCGCGCCCCACCTCGCCACCACACAATCGTCAGGCCATCGCGCTGCCCGAGGATGTCGCCATGGTCGTTGATCGACAGAATGTTGGTGCGCGCGCTGTCTTCCAAGGAACGGACGATCCCCTTGAAATCGGAATACGCAAGGTAAGAAGGCTTGCCACCTATTCCGGTGAAGTCGCCGCGGTGATTGATGGCCCTCGCGTCCACCGGGTGGACTGGCCCGGCACGATCAAGCGCCTCGATCCGGTAGATGGGCAACTCTGCCATCGCGGATGTCGAGCTCAAGAGCAGCGCCAGCGCCAGCGCCGCAACTCGAATCATGAAACCAGCCATCGATGTCCTCCTTTCGATGGACGCTCATCGAGCGGCGTGAATACTAAGACTCAAGTCCTGCGACCGCAACTTGCCCGACGGGCTTGGCGTTGCAACCCTTGATCGTGCCAATCAAATGGTGACCCATCCAACGCCCTTCGCCACAGGTCGCAGGGGTGGCGTGCCGATGACCCCATCACTTCGGCACAGGTCATGGGGCAACGCCGCGTCAGCGCGGCAGCGGTGTCGCGATGAACGCGCGCTCGGTGCGCTCGTGCTGCCGCTGGCCCACGCCGGCGATCTGGCCGGCGTCGTTGATGCCGAGCGCGACGCTGAGCGATTTCCATTCGGTGCCGCTGGCGTCGAGCAGGTTCATCAGCTTGCGGGTCTTGCYGCCGCGTGTCAGCGACGCGACCCATTTGCCGTTCGCGCCGGTCAGTTGGCCCACCGCCTCGCCATGGCGGTTGAGCGAGAACGCCGACAGATCCATCTCGCCGACCTCGGGCAACGCCACCAGGCCGTCGCCAGTGCGAATGAACGCCACGGCATCACCATCAATGTCGTCGCTGCGGCCCAGCACCGCGCCGGCAGCGTTGATCGCCATGGCCCGGCTGTCGGGGCCGCCCAGCGTGCCCAGGTCTTGCAGGCCCAGCACCGGCTGCCACAAAAAGGCATGCACCTCGCCCGACGCGAGGGCCGAGTAGCCGCACACCTGCCCCGCATCGTTGATGCCCGTGGCCACGCTGGTGGCGCCGCCCAGTGTGCCCAGGTCGATCAGCTCGCCGTCGCTGAACAGGGCGGCCCGCTCGTGCTCACCGCCGAAAAACGCGCCGCCGGCCACCTGGCCGAAGTTGTTGATCGATGCCGCCCGGCGCATGCCGACAAGTATCTGCCGCTCGCCACCTTGGGGCCACCAGCAGGCCTCGCCATCGCGAGTGCCGACCACGTCGCCGCGGTCATTCAGGCCATGGCCATAGGCGAAGCGCCCACCCGGCAGCAGGCGCGACTGGCCATCGGCATACAGGTAGACGGCCCACTCGTCGGCGTTGATGTAGGCCACGCCGACCACCCAGCCCTGGTGGTTGATCTCTTCGGCCGACACCGCCGTGTAGTCGCCTATACCGGGCAGAGCCTCGATGCGGTACAGCGGCGGCGTCACCGCCTGCGCGGCACCGCGGCGCAGCAGATGAGATTTGGCAACCGGCGGCAGGGCCGAGCGAAGGTCCAGCATGTTGTTCTCTCCCGGGCTAAGCGGCGCATCCTATGCCCAAGCCCTGGCCAGAATGTGAACAATCGGTAATCCCCCCTAAATTCCAGTTAGGCATCGTGACGAAACATGACAATCGATACTAGGCGTTCCACGGCAACACCATCTTTGCAAGCGGCGCCCGCCTGGCGCTGGTGGCGCGGTGCATGCCTGGCCACGATGTCCTGCCAACCCGGCGCCCCGGCCTGGGGCTGGCTGCCGCAGGGTGACCTGCTGACCCACGGCGAGCAGATCGCCTGGGTCGGACCATCGGGAGAGGCCGACGCAGCCCTGCAGCATCTGCTGAGCGCGCCCGAACGGGCTGCGCTGGAGCCAACCGACCTGCACGGCCTGCTGGTCACGCCAGGGCTGATCGACGCGCACACCCACCTTGTCTACGGTGGCCACCGCGCGCGCGAATTCGAGCTGCGCCTGCAGGGCGCGACCTACGAAGAGATCGCCCGGGCCGGCGGCGGCATCCGCTCGACAGTCGCCGCAACGCGCGAAGCCAGCGACGATGCACTGTTCGATGCCGCATTGGCCCGCGCCCGCACCCTGATGGCCGAAGGCGTGACCACGGTCGAGATCAAGTCGGGCTACGGGCTGAGCCTGGAGCACGAGGCACGCTGCTTGCGTGCGGCGCGGCGCATCGCCCAGACCCTGCCGATCACCGTGCGCACCACCTCGCTTGCCGCACACGCACTGCCACCCGAATTCGAAGGCCGTGCCGACGACTACATCGACGCCATTTGCCAGTGGCTGCCGCAGTGGCACGCCGAGGGCCTGGTCGACGCGGTGGACGGCTTTTGCGAGCGCATCGCTTTCACGCCGGCGCAGATCGAAAGAGTCTTCCATGCCGCACGCACGCTCGGCCTGCCGGTCAAGCTGCACGCCGAGCAGTTGAGCGACTCCGGCGGCGCCGCGCTGGCCGCGCGCTACGCCGCCTTGAGCGCCGACCACCTCGAATACCTCAGCGACGAGGGCATTGCGGCCATGGCCGCGGCCAGCACGGTGGCGATGCTGCTACCCGGCGCCTATTACTTCCTGCGCGAAACCAAGCTGCCGCCGATCGCGGCGCTGCGGGCCGCCGGCGTGCCGATCGCGATCGCGACCGACCACAACCCCGGCTCGTCGCCCACCTTGTCGCTGCCGCTGATGCTGAACATGGCCTGCACGCTGTTCCGCCTGACACCGGAAGAGGCGCTGGCCGGTGCCACGCGCCACGCCGCCACCGCCTTGGGCCTAGGCGCCAGCCACGGCCAACTGCGTGCCGGCTACCGGGCCGATTTCGCGCTCTGGGCGGTGGACCACCCAAACGAATTGGCCTACCGTTTCGGCGAGCGCGCATGCCGCGGCGTCGTCGCCGGCGGGCACCTGATCGAAGCCTGACATGACCACGACAGACACCTTGAACACCCCGAGTTTCACCCTCGTCCGCGGCAGCCGCCCGCTGCTGGTCAGCCTGCCGCACGTGGGCCGCCAGATCCCGCCCGCGCTGCAGCCGATGTACACCGAGCGCGCGCTGCAGGTCGAAGACACCGACTGGCACCTGGACGAGGTCTACGCCTTCGCGCGCGAACTGGGCGCCAGCCTGATCGTGCCGGTGTATTCACGCTTCGTGATCGACCTGAACCGCCCGCCGGAGAACACGCCGATGTACGCCGGTGCGAACAACACCGAGCTGTGCCCGACGCGCTTTTTCACCGGCGAGCCGCTTTACCGCGAAGGCTGTGCGCCTACGCCGCCRCAGATCGACGAGCGTCGCGCCACCTACTGGCAGCCTTACCACGACGCGCTGCGCAACGAGCTGGCGCGGCTGAAGGCCGAGCACGGCCATGCAGTGCTGTTCGACGGCCACAGCATCAAGAGCGAGCTGCCGTGGCTGTTCGAAGGCAAGCTGCCTGATCTGAACCTGGGCACCGCCGAAGGCAAAAGCTGCGCGCCCGCCCTGCGCGCGGCGCTGGCCGATGTGCTGGAGACGCAGACCGCCTTCACCCAGGTCGTCGACGGCCGCTTCAAGGGTGGCCACATCACCCGCCACTATGGCCAGCCCGGCCAGGGCGTGCACGCGGTGCAATTGGAGATGTGCTGGTCGACCTACATGCCTGAATCTCCGCCCTACCAGGTCGACCCCACCCGCACCGCGCGCCTGCAGCCGGTGCTGCGCGCACTGTTGCAAACCGCACTCGATTGGACCCCCAAGGTATGAGCACCGAGACCACCTTCTGGGCCACACGCGCCTGGCTGCCGGGCGGCTGGCGCGAAGCAGTGTTGCTGGAAGTCGACGGCCAGGGCCGCTGGCAACTGGTCCAGCCCGACACGCCAGCGCCCGAAGGCGTCACCAAGCTGGCCGGCCCGGTGCTGCCAGGCCTGGTCAACGCGCACAGCCACGCCTTCCAGCGCGCCTTCGCCGGCCTGGCCGAGCGACGCGAATCCGAAGGCGACGATTTCTGGAGCTGGCGCGACCGGATGTACCGCGTGGCCGGCGCGGTCRACCCGGCGATGCTGCGCGCGATCGCAGCGCAGCTCTACAGCGAACTGCTGCGCGGCGGCTACACCCAGGTCTGCGAGTTCCACTACGTGCAGCACCAGCCCGGTGGCCAGCCCTACCCCGAGCGCCACACGATGATCCAGGCGCTGATCGAGGCGGCGGCCGACGTCGGCATCGGCCTGACGGTGCTGCCGGTGCTGTACGAACGCGCCGGCTTCACGCAGCCGACGCTGCGGCCGGATCAGGCCCGCTTTCACTTGGGCGCAGACGAGGTCTGGGCTGCCGCGCAGGCGGTGCAGGCGCAGGCCCATGTGCGGCTGAATGCGGGCGTGGCGATCCACTCGCTGCGCGCCGCGGCGCCCGAATCGATTCATCGCCTGCAGGCCTTGACCGAAGGCTTCAGCGGCGCGGTCCACATCCACGTCGCCGAACAACCGGCCGAAGTGCGCGACTGCCTGGCCGCCACCGGCCTGCGCCCGGTCGAATGGCTGGCCGAGCAGGGCCTGCTCGATGCGCGCTGGCAGCTGGTGCACGCGACCCACGTCAACCGGGCCGAGATCATGGCGGTGGCCCACTGCGGCAGCACCGCGGTGATCTGCCCCAGCACCGAGGCCAACCTGGGCGACGGCCTGACCGACATCCCCGCCTGGCTGAAAGCCGGTGTGCCCCTGGCCATCGGCTCGGACAGCCACGTGACCCGCGCCTGGCGCGAAGAGCTGCGCTGGCTCGACTACGGCCAGCGCCTGAGCCTGAAGTGCCGCAACGTCGCCGCGGCGCCCGAAGCGGGCCAACCGGCCACGGCCGAGCGCCTGTGGCAAAGCGCGCTCACCGGCGGCGCCAGCGCCTGCGGCGAGGCGCTGTGGGGCATCCACCCCGGCGCGCGGGCCGACCTGCTGGTGGTCGACCTGGGCGACGCCAGCCTCGCCGGCATCCCGCCCAGCCGGCTGCTCGATGCGCTGGTCTTTTCCAGCCCCGGCCGGCCCTGGCGCGACGTGATGGTGGCCGGTGACTGGGTCGTGCAGAACCACCACCACCGCGGCAACAGCGAGCGGCAGGGCCGTTTCGAGGCGGCGATGCAACAGCTCTGGGTCGACACGCCCTGAAGTCTTGCGCTGAGGCAAGCTTGCGCGGGGTCAGCGTGGAATACTGGTCGCATGTTCGCGCTGCCGACCCACCACACCTCGCCGCCCCTGCTCGAGGACATGACGTCCTGGGAGCTCTACGTGGGGCTGCAGGGCCGCATCAACCGGCGCAGCTTCTGGATGCACGGCGTGCTGGTGCTGCTGGTGGTGGGCATGGTCTTGATGGCCTTGCTCGAGATCGCTGGCTTCCCCCCCGACCGCGCCGAGAAACTGGCCAACCTGCTGATCGCCTGGCCCGCGATCGCGATCTCGGCCAAGCGCTGGCACGACCGCGACCGCTCGGCCTGGTGGGTGCTGGTGACGCTGCTGCCGCTGATCGGGCAGCTGTGGGCGTTGATCGACAACGGGTTCTTGCCGGGGACACGCGGCGAGAACCGGTTTGGTTCGGAGCCTGGGCGTTAGGCTTGAGTGGTGGTTGGTTGAGGCACCAGCGCGACACGTAGGCCAACGGCGTCATCGTGCTCCCAGGGCATACGGCTGGTTCGGGCCCCGCCAAGTACTTCGTTTCGAGTGGTCTGCCATGCCCCCCCGCGCAAGGCCATGGCCGCCTGCGCACTAACCCGATGATCGCGGAACGTTGCAGCCAACTCGATTCGGCGGACAGTCCCATCGGAAAACTGAAAGACGTCGTTGTCCATCCACTCCCAGGCATTGCCAAGCAGGTCGAAACACCCCAGCGGATGGGACTGAAACAGCCCCACTGCCGAACTGTGACCTAGGCGCGCCATCTCCAGATTGGCAGCGAAAGCCAGAGAGTCCGGAATCGTCCACACCCCTTTCCGCGGTAGAGAGTCGCGAGTAATAACCGCACTCTCCCACTCGGGGTCAATTGGTAATCGCACACGATGGCTGGCTAGCCCGGCATCCGACAGGATTGGATGCAAGCGGCGCCCTAGCCATGCGGCATAGGCACGAGCTTCGTACCAGCAGATACCGACGACCGGATGGGTCGGCGTCAAGCACTGCTCAATCCAGCGCCAGGGTATACGGCGCTGACCAACTGGCCGTGACGGCATTACGCCGGCGGCTTCGCCAGCCAGCGCATCAAAGGCACCCTCACGCCAAGCCTGGCCGTCCAAATCCCACAGACTATCGTCGGCATAGCCATCGTCTGCAATGAACGCTTCGTACTGTCGCACAGTGACCAAGGTACGACCAAGGTAGACATTTCGCGTCAACTCGCCTTCTGGCGTGGCCAGGTCGCCGCGACCGGCAATGCGGACGAAACCAAGCACCGGCTCCTCCACCGCCGTGCTCTCGCGCCAAGACTCGTCGTCAGACGGTTTGATTTGCGCCCGCCGCCGCGGAAGCCATGCGAGGCTGGCGTCGAAGTCGAACCGCGGGTCGCCCACGGCGCCCAACTGGTCGGCCGCGATCGAGCGAAGCGACAGAGGCAAGTTGGGAGCGTCGACGATGCCGAGCAGAGCTGGCTGCAGCCCTGCGAGCACGCGGCCCAGGCCCAGTGCTTGGTCGAGCCGGTGGATAGCCAGCGTCGCATACGGTCGACAAGTCTCGATGCAAACCTCCGGCGCCTCCCGTGGCATTGGGGGTAGCTCGAAGTCCGGCCAGGAGTCAGCGGCCTCCACCGTCGCCGGATCGAGGAACGGGGCC
Organism: Ideonella sp. P3_A4; assembly: GCF_056403075.1. NCBI lineage: Bacteria > Pseudomonadati > Pseudomonadota > Betaproteobacteria > Burkholderiales > Sphaerotilaceae > Ideonella > Ideonella sp. P3_A4. The sequence continues at coordinate 7,762 of NZ_JBFUGE010000107.1, forward strand.
AGCGCGGCCAGCGCTTCGAGCGAGCGACGATCGTCCAGGTTCGGGTCATCGCGCAAAGCCCTGGCCAGGACCTTCACCGCCCGCTCATCGATCATTTCACCGGGTTGCAATCCCAGGCGATCCGGCAGCGCCGCGCGGGTCGAGGCATCCGAGCTGCTCAACAGCTCCAGCATCTGATTGGGCTGCACCTGGCGCACGGGCCGCGCAGCGAGTGCCGGCGGCGGTGGCGGCTGCTGTGGCGGCTGCGAGACGGCGGCTGGCGCCGGCACCCGAACGACCGTATCGATGGCACCGGCGGTGGTGACTGCCGATGACGGCGTCGCCACCGGGACCGGGCTGGGCGCCTGCGGCATTGGTACCGGCACCGGCGCGGTGGGAGCTGGCGTGACCACCACCGCGGCCATCAACTGATCGCTGAACAGATTCAGATATTCCTGCAACCGAGGCACCGCGCCGGCCGTCCAACCCGTCGCATAGGCCATCGCACCGCCAATCCGCAGCGGCGCGAAGGCGTGGCGTTGCATCTCGCGAAAGCCGCTCAATGCAGCGGCCAGCGGCAGGCGGATCTGTTCGACCGAATAGCGATCGCTGGCGGACAACTGGGTGCGCCCCAGGTAGTCACCCCATTGGTCCCGCTGCGAGTTAATCGGCAGTTGCACACTGGGGCCCGCGGTCTGACCCGGCGGCGGCGTCTGCACCAACGTCCCCGCCTGCGATCCCAGCGCGACCCAGCGGTACAGGTCTGCATCCGACACGTCCAGGGTCATCAACTGGTCGCCCGCTGTCTTCTGCCAGACGAACACCGGGTTCCGCGTCTGGTCCTGCACCAGGTAGGCCCGCATCCAGTGACCGAACAGCTCCGGCCGCCGGCGCAGCAGCCGGAAGATCTCGGGCGCGAACAGCTGCAGCAACACGCAGCACAGCACCATGCGTGCATCGGCCGCATTGCCGGTGGCGGTGAACCCGGCCGGTGGCGGCTGGATCGGCGTGCCGCGCGCGGTGAACACCTGCTGGAACTGGTGCATCAGCTCCAGCGTGCGGCCGAGCTTGCGCGGCACGAAAGCGTCGAAGCTGTCGAGCAGCAGGTGCACCAGCGGCGAGGCCTGCAGTTCGCCGGTCGCGGGGTCGGGCACGAACCACAAACGCACCGGCGTGATGGCCGCGGCTGTTGGATCGCTCGCCGTGGGTGCGAGCAGCCGCTCTTCCTGCCGCCGCAGAAACTCCACCGCCTGTGCGCGTGTCAGCTGCGGCAGCCGGAACGGCAGGTGGACGATCTTCTCCAGGTACTCGAAGCCGGTGATCGGCATCTCGGGCTTGGCGTTCTGGAAGCGGTACTCGCGGTAGCGGTAGCTGATGCCGCGTTCGATCACCTCGTCGTCGAGCGCGATCACGAAAGCGAAGCTCTCGACGTTGAGCACCGTCTTGATCACCTCGAGCACCTCGACCGCCTTTTCCGGCAGGCAGCGGTCGAGGTCGTCGACGAAGACGACGAAGTTCAGGTGGATGTCGTGGCGCAGCGATTCGTGCCCCAGCCGTTTGGCCGCGTCGCGGCTGATGTGCGTCAGCTCGCTGAGGTAACGGTGCACGTTGTAGTAGTAACGGCCATCGGCGCTGGCCTCGGGCGTGGCCTGGGCCAGCACCTCGGCGGACTTGCCGAACAGACGCTCGCGCAGGCTGGGTTCTTTGGCGACGGCTTGCTCGGCCGGCTTGTCGCCCTCTGGCGCGTCGGGCAGAAACTTCGCGGCCGTCTGCTCGACCCAACTCAGCGAGCGCTCAGCCGCCGCGCCGAAGCCGAAGTAACCGGCGGCGAGGCTCGCGGTCGTCTTGACCAGCCCGTTGCCTGCCACCTTGTGCGCGATCTTGGCCGCGGCCTGGAAGGCCCCGGCGACCTGCTTCAAGCGCTCGGCCGCTGCGGCAACGTCCTCACCCCGCTCCAACAGCAACTGCTTGGCCTGCTCGTCGATCGAAGCGGCACTGCCCAGCGTGCGCTGCACCGCTTCGGCCAGGTGCATCAGCAGAGGCACCGCCAAATGCGGCTCGTGCTCGTACTTCCAGGGGTGGAACCAGACCGGCACCGTCAGGCGCAACGCGGGGCTGGCTTCATAGGCCTGCGGATCGCGCACGCGCTGGGCACAGTCTTCCACGTTCTGGCGCGCGGCAAGCTGGTACATCAGCTCCAGCAGGCGGCTCTTGCCCACGCCCCATTCGCCGTAGACGCCGACGACCAGTGGATCCCCGGTCGGCAGGTCGCGGCCATCGGGCTTCTTCGCCGCCGCTGCTGCGCTGCGCGCGTCGCTGTCGAGGGCGAAGTTGTGCACGATGCGCGCCCACAGCGCATCGGCGTAACGTTGGTAGCCCAGCCAGTCGCGCGGCTCGCCAGCTTGGGCGACGGGCACAGGGGGCACAGCCTGCATCGACACTCCCGCGCCCTGAGATGGGCGTGGCGCGGATTCTGGGATCAGCCGGCCGGCACTGCAATGGCCGGAAGGCACGCGGCCCCTAGAACCCGGGCCTGGCCGACGGAGAAGGCGTGGTCAATCGCCTGTCGGCGAGATGCGGAACGCGCGCACATCGGGCCGGTCGCGCAGCACGACCGCCAGCCGCGGAATGTTCTGATGATTGGTCGTGCGCAACACCATGCGGTATTCGAAATCGGGCTCGTCGTCGAATGCGCGGTAGCTCATCTGAGCGATCGTGAAGCCGTGCTCCTTCAGGAAGGCGCGCAGCTCGGGCTCGGCCATCGCCTGGTGGCGCTGGAAACGCACCGAGTGATGCGCGTAGTGGTGCGTCGGCAGGCGATCCTCGATCCAGCGGAACAGGGACAGCGCGACCAGCGTCAACGCCGTGGCCAGCAGCGCCGGCCCGTAGAAGCCGATGCCGATCAGGATGCCGATCGCCGCGGTGACCCAGATCGAAGCCGCAGTCGTCAGGCCACGCACCGACAGCCCGTCCTTGAAGATCACGCCGGCACCGAGGAAACCGATGCCGGTCATGATGCCCTGCGCCATGCGCGTGGGGTCGGTGCGGAAGCTGTCTTGCGCGAAGCCGGGCAGCCACTGGCCCTGGTACATCGGCACCACCATCAGCACGCTCGAAGCCAAGGCCACCAGCGCATGGGTGCGAAAGCCGGCGGGCCGGCCATGGATGCTGCGCTCCAACCCGATCATGCCGCCCGCCGCCAGGGCGCCGACCAGGTGCAGCGCAATCCTCAGGAAATCACCCCCCAGCGACAAGTCGGGCCAGGTCATGCGGCGCCTTTTCGTGAGTGTGTCAGCTTGGTTCTACCCCCTCGGCGCCGAGTGGGCAAGTGGCATGCCGTTGCTGCGTCGCGTCAACACGGTGCTTGTTGGCATGCTGGCTGTCAGGCTGCGGTCCAGATGAACAGCTGGGTGCGCGAACCGTCCAGGTTGTGGCGCACTTCACCGCGCTGCATGCCGATCTTCAACAGCACACGATGCGAGTCGGTGTTCTCGAGCGCCGTGGTCGCGATCACCTGTTGCAGGCCCAGCGCCGACGCGCCCCAGGCCAGCAATGCTGCAGCCGCTTCGGTGGCCAGGCCTCGGCCCCAATGGTCGCGACGCAGCGCGTATTTGATCTCGGCTTCGGGTTGGCCATCCGGGTGCACCAGGCCGCAAAAGCCGATCGCCTCGCCGGTGGCCCGCTCGACCAGCGCGACCATGCCGTAGCCGCGTGTCGCGTAGTTTCGCAGCGTGACGCCGATCCATTCTTCGCACTGCTCGCGAACGAGCGGCCGGCCGTCGCCGACCCAGCGCATCGCTTCTGCATCGCCGTAGACCGCCAGCATCGCCGCACCGTCGCCAGGCTCGATGCGGCGAACCCGCAAGCGCGCCGTCTCGAACAACCAGACGGTGGGTAGGTGCGACGTCGCGTCGGCAGTCATGTTGGGCCGCACCGCCCGGTCATTGGCCAATGCGGCTGGTGGCGTAGGCGTAGCTGGTGTCGAAGTATTTGATGAGGGCGTCGAGCAGCTTCAGGTTCATCGCGTTGCCCATGTGGGCATCGCGGCCTTCGGCCACCTTGTCGCGATGGCGCTGCAACGCCGCCTTGTCGCGTTCCAGAAAGGCGATCGTGGCCAGCACGTAGTCGTTCCAGCGGAACGGGTCCTTGGCCAGGTCTTCGCGTGGGTTCAGCACGCTCCTGGCAGCGACGATGGCCTCGGCCGCCTGCCCGGCGCTGGCGCGCAATTGGGCGACGTGCCAGCGCAGCGACGACTCGGCAGACGGCCTGCCCCGCAGATAAGCCTCGATCAGGTCGGCGCCCTCTTTGTTGCAACCCTCGGCGGCGAGCACGCGGAAGCCCTGGCCTTCGGTCTGGTCGAAGGTCTCGTAGGGCAGCGACAGGTCGGTCTTCAGGTGCGCCTGCAGCAATGCCTCGCAAGTCGGCGCCGGCGGTTGGCCCAGCGCATGCGCCTGCAACCAGCGCCGCAGCAGCGGCCAGTAGTCGGGGTGAAAGCCCGGTGAGCGAACCGCCTCGCGGCCGCTGTCGGCTTCGCCCACCCACAGGCCGTGCGCGGCGCGCGGCAGCAGATGGAACTCCGCCTCGGTGCCAGCGAGCGCACGACGCAGGATCGGCAGGCTCGCCTCGACCGGCACATAGCCGTCGCGGTCGCCGTGGATCACGAGCACCGGCACGCGCACCTGCGCCAGCTCGGGCGCCGGGTCGAACCACCAGAACGACTGGCTGCGCGCGCTGGGCTTGTCCGGCAGGTTGTCGTTCAGCTCAACGAAGCGGGCCCAGCGAGCGTTCTGATTCGCCTTGGTCAGGGCATGGATCTCGTCGCGCCCCGCGCCGCTGCGCACCCATTCCATCAGCCGGCGCTCGTAGTCCAGCGCGGCGACCACTTCGGCCTCGCTCAAGCCGGCGTCGCGCGCGTTGTGCTCGACGCGGAACATCTCTTGCAGTGCCGGGGAGACGCCCGAGGCCGACTGCGCGATGACGAACGAGATGCGCGACGAGCGCGCCGCCGCGACCGGCGCGATCCAGCCGCCTTGGCTGTGGCCCCACGTGCCGATGCGGCGGGCGTCGATCTGCGGCAAGGCTGCCAATGCCTCGGCCGCAGCAACGGCATCGTCGGCCAGGCGCTGCATGCCTGCACTGCCTTCGCTGCCGGTGGATTCGCCGCTGCCGCGACGGTCGTAGACCAGCGCCGCGATGCCCCGTGCCGCGAAGAAATAGGCGAACTCCAGGTAGCCGTCGCGTATGGCTGGCGAAGACATGTGGGTCAACACGACCGCCGGGAACGGCCCTTTGCCGGGAGGCAGGATCAACGTGCCCTTCAGCGTGGCGTCGCCGCCGCTCCAGGCCAGAGGCTGTTCGCTGACTGCCAGGCGGTGCAAGCGCCGGCCAGCATCGGAAGGCCCAGTGCGCAAGCGCATGTCGGCGCCGTCGGGCTGCAGGCTGAAAGCCTGCGGCCATGGTGAGCCGATGCGTGTGCCAGCGTGCAGCGCGCCGTCGCGCTCGACAAGTTGGCGCCAGGCGCCGGTCTGGTAATCGAGCCACATCGGCGCCGGTGAGTCGCCGGAGCGGGCGATCGCATAGGCCTGGCCTTCATCGTCCAGCCAGCCGCCTTTCAAGCGTTCGGCCAAGCCATGGTCTTCGCTCGCGACAAGTTCGAGCCGGCAGCCGGCGGCCGCTGGCGGCGCCACTACCGCTGGGCCGTCGATCGCGCCCACGCAGCGCACCGTGCCATTGGGGCCCGGCAACTGCAGCGACAGCTCGTTGCCGGCGAGCGCCACGGTGGCCGGCAAGGCCTGCTCGCGCCCCTCGATCTGGACCTGCGCCGACCAGCCTGCGCCCACCGCTGTGAACTGCACGCGAGCGGGGTTCAGCTCACCATCCAGGTCGATCAGGCCCTGGTAGCTGCCGCCGCGAAAGCCGGCCGGCGCCGCTGCCAGCGTGACGCCAGCCAGCGAACCGAGGGCCAAGGCGATGGTGAGCGGGAAGCCGCGGAAGTAATGCGTCATGTTCATAGTGGTTTGACCAAGGCCAGCAGATCGACGTAGGCGCCGTCGACCAGGTCGCCAGGCTCGACGCCCAACTGCGCCATCAGGGCATGTGCCTCCCGCACGCCAGTGTCGGCCGACTCGTCGTCGCGCAACACCACTTCGAGTTCGAGAAAGTCGCCCAGGCCCTCGACCTCGTCGAGGTGCACCCGCGTGCGGCCCACCAGCAGCAGCAGCCGGCGCTTGCGCACGCGGCCGGCCTGGCCCGAGGCCAGCGTCAGTGCTTCGCGCAGTGTGTCTGGTGACGCGGTGGGCGAGAGCACGTAGAACGACTCCTTCGGCCCCTGTTGATCGGCGCGCTGGTAGAAGATCAGCTCACCGCGCTCGGGCGAGAAGGCGCGCAGTTTCAGGCGGCCGTTGGGGCAGGCGAAGAAGGTGTCGTCCTGCAGGATCTCGACGGCCGGTTGGCCTGCGAGTGCCGCAGCGCGAGGCAGCAACTGCTGCACGCCGGAAATGCGGGCCTTGATTTCGATGTTGCGTGRCATGTCTTGATGAGAGTTTGTTCAGTAGCGGCCGCTCAGGCCCGCCATGCGCAGATACCAATGGGCCACCCAGGCCACGAAGCCGCGACCGAGCACGGCAAGCGCGCCCTTTTGGAACGGTGCCACGGTGATCTGGCGCGAATCCTTCAGCGCCGTCTCGAAGGCTCGCGCCATCCTGTCGGTGAAGTCTTCATCGAGGATCACGACGTTGGCCTCCAGGTTCAGCAGCAGCGACAGCGGGTCGATGTTGGAGCTGCCGAGCGTGGCCCAGCCTTCGTCGACCACCGCGGCCTTGGCATGCAGAAAGGCCGGCTGGTACTCGTGGATGTGCACCCCTTCAGCCAGCAACTCGTCGTACAGCACGCGCGCCGCCAGGCCGGCGAAGCGGTAGTCGACCTTGCCTTGCAGCAGCAAGCGCACGCACACGCCGCGCCGTGCGGCTTTGATCAGGGCGCGGCGAAACGAGCGGCCGGGGTAGAAGTAAGGGCAGACCAGGTCGACGCGTCGCACCGCGCTGCGGATCGCGTCGATGTAGGCGCGCTCGATCGAGCGGCGCTGGCGCAGGTTGTCGCGCACCAGAAAAGCCGCCCGCACCGGGCTCGGATCGTTGGCATCGGGTGGCGCCAACGCGGGCAGGATGCGCAGCCGGCTGAGCAGGCGGCGCGCCTGTGCCAGTGGCTCGGTGCTGCGCGCCATCGACAGCACTTCGGCCCGCCAGTCGTGGCCGAAGGCGGCGCGGGTCCACATCGCCCGCACGGTCTGCTCGATCGGCGCGACCACCGGGCCGCGCAAGCCCACCGCAAAGTCCAGCCGCGGCGCTTTGTCGATGCCGTGGTTCAGGTCGTTGCGATCGTCGATGATGTTGATGCCGCCGACGAAGCCGTAGGTGCCGTCGACCACGCACAGCTTGGTGTGCAGGCGCCGCAGCTGGCCGGGCTGCAGCCAGTTCCACCAGCGCTCGAGCGGCCGGAAGACCGCCAGCGACACACCGCTACCGGCAAGCCAGCGTTGCAGTTGCGGCAAGGCGCGGTGGGTGCCGAAACCGTCGACCACCACCCGCACACGCACGCCGCGGTGCGAGGCCCGCGCGAGCGCACGGGCCACGCCTTCGGCCGCGGTGTCGCTGTGAAAGATGTAGGTCGCCAGCCAGACCTCGTGCAGCGAGGCGTCGATGGCTGCGATCAGCGCCGGGAAGTATTCGTCGCCACCGCGCAGCAGCCGAGCATCGTTGCCGCCCAGGAACTGGGGTTGGGGCAATGCGTACC
>NZ_JBFUGE010000108.1:0-15512 GCF_056403075.1 Ideonella sp. P3_A4
ACACTGGACCTGTCCACCGCCAATGGCCAGCGCAAGTTCGTCGGCACCCCTGCACCGGGCATCCAGCTCGACCCGCGCGTCGGGCCGGGCCAGCCGGTGATGCTGGGCACGCTGAAGGACATCACGGCATCGGATGTCAGCTTCTCGGCGCTGAGCGACGTGGTGCCGTTCAGCAAGACGCTGACCGTCAACTTCGCGCCGGGCAGCTTCGGCCGCAAGTCGGTCGTGCATTTCGGCGTCGACCGCGACGAGGTGGCCACCGGCGGTGGCGGCAACTCGGCCGACCTGCTGGTGGGCGGCACGATCAGCGGCGTGGTCGCCGGCCCGGGCGGTGACATCCCGTTCACCGGCACCTTCTCGCAGGTGCTTCACCATGGCCAATCGACCATGGAAGGCATGGGCCTGATCGACGCGCTGTCGGCGGTGCAATCGCTGCGGTGATGGTGAGCGCGCCGGCCTGAATCGATGGCCGGCGCATGAAGAACAAGGCCGCGGGCAGCTTGCTGTCCGCGGCCTTTTGTCTTCGGCTCAGCGCAGCGGCGCCTCGTCGTCGATCGGCAGTGCAACGTCCAACGCCAGGCGCAGGAACTCGGTCGGATCCGGCTGGCCCTCGTCGCGGCTGCTGCCGGGGTAGTTGTTGTCGTTGATCACCAGCAGCGTGTTCGCGTCCAGCACCAGCACGTCTTCGATCGTCACGAACGGGAAGGTGAACGTCGTCTGGCCGTCCTGGTTCAGGTCGTGCGGGTCGGCCACGTTCATCAGGTCGACCACCTCGGTCTTGCTGACGAAGCCGTCACCGTCGACCACGTTCAGGTCGATCAGGTAGACCTTCTTGAAGCGCGGCGTCTCGGTGCCGTTGCGCTCGATGACCAGGAACTGGTGCTCGTTGACCGCCGTCATGTCACCGATGTTGGTGCCTTGCGGCGCCAGCTTGTACAGCCACTGCTGGCCGGTGTAGCTGGCGCTGGCGATGTCGAAGCGGTTGATGCGCAGGCTGCCCACCGGGTCGCCAGTGACCGTGCCTTCGAGCAGCGTGAACAGGTGCTTGCCCGATGCGTCGATCGCCATGCCCTCGAAGCCGCGCGAACGGCCCAGGGTCGGCGTGCCGCCGTTCAGGTACGGGTTGTCGGGTGACTGCACGCCTGGCATCGCCACCTCGGCGCGCAGCACCTTGCCCTTGGCATTGGTCTGCACGAGGAAGGGGCCGAGTTCGTCGCCGAACCACAGGTGGCCCTTGCGGTCGACGCGCACCGACTCGATGTCGAAGTCGGCGCCGGTCAGCAGGCGACGCTTGGTGATCGCGTCATCGACCGGGATGTCGGCGCTGCCCGGGCCGCTGCCGGCGTAGGGGTAGAACGCACCCTCGGCCACGATCGGGAAACCGAGGTGGTGATCGCTGTCGTTCAGCGTGATGTAGCTGCGCTTGTCGAAGGCGGCGAGCTTGTCTCCGGTGTCACGGTCGATCGGCAGCACAGTGCCGCTGCCGGAGAGGCCCTTGCCGTTCCAGCTGCGGAAATCGGGATGGACGGTGTACAGGCGCAGCAGCGTGTCGGCGGAGTTGGTCTTCGCGCCAAAGCCGTTGTCCGGCATGACCTGGAAGGTGCCGGCCATTGGGCCGGGCAGCACGGCAGAGAAGCCCTGCACCGGCTGTTTGTCGACCAGCGGCAGCGTGCGGCCATTGGCGCTGCTGGCGAACTGGCCCGAGGTCGGGCCGGGCGCGAAGGTGTCGGCGGGCATCGAGGCAAAGCCGGCCAGCGTGCCGGCGGCGTGGGCGGGGATCGAAGCGGTGACAGCAAGCGCGGCGGCCAGCGCGGTTCGAGCGAAAGGGAAGGTGCGGAACATCGGAAAGCCTTGCAGAAAGACCAAAGGGCCGATGCTTCCAAGCCACGATGACAGGGGCGTGAACAGTCGATCAAGCGCTGGACGCATGTCGATATGCGCCAGGCGCGGCGGCGCGCCTATGATTGGCGTGAACCCAGTCCTTCGCCGTGAACGCCGACCTCGCCCCCTGGCTCAGCTTCAACCTCAGCATCCTGCTGCTGGTGGCCTACGAATGGCGGGTGCACCACATCGGCCAGCGCCAGCCAGAGCGACTGGCCCGTTATGCCAACGCCAAGCTGCGCATGCACTGGGTGGTGTCGCTGGGCGACAAGCCGGGCTACGAGATCGTGGCCGTGCAGGCGCTGCGCAACTCGCTGATGGCCGCGTCGATCTCGGCCTCGACGGCAGCGTTGGCGGTGATGGGCGCCCTCAGCATGACCGGCGCGTCGCTGGCTGCGAACCTGTCACGCTGGTCGGTCGAGAACACCCTGCACACCTTGCTGCAGACGATGCTGGTCGGCCTGCTGTTCGCGTCGTATGTCTGCTCGGCCTTGTCGACACGGCACTACAGCCATGCGAGCTTCATCATGTCGATCCCGGTCGATCGGCCCGAGCGCGCCGAGTTGAACAGCGCTGCGGCCACCCACGTGCGCCGCGCCGGGCTGATGTACAGCTGGGGCCTGCGGCTGTTCCTGATGGTGCTGCCGGCGGTGGCCGGCGTCGTACACCCACTGGCGATGCTGCCAGCCACGGTTCTGCTGGTCATCGGCCTGCGCCTGTTCGACCAGCCGGCGAACGACGTCGAGGTGGACTGAAGCGCGGCTGGTGGCCGGCAGCCCCGTTGAAGTGAAAGCGTGGTCGCCCGCGCTACGCGATGCCTCAAGGTGCGGTGACGGCTGTAGCCAGGTAGACGCGCTGTATGCCGTTGAACCGGCCCGTGCCGACGATCTGGCCCGCGTCGTTGACGCCGTAGGCGGCGGTCAGCAGCTTGTCCCATTTGCCCCGACGAAATGAAAACGGGGCCCGAAGGCCCCGTTGTCGTTCAGTGCCGAAGCCCTGATCAGTTGCCGCAACCCAGGCTGGTGATGCGGGCCTTCGCGGCCTTGGCCTGGACCAGGCCGTAGCCGGTCTTGGCATCGCGGCCGGCCACGTCCAGGTCCTTGGCGGACTTGTTCAGCGACTGGCGGATCTGCTCGCCGGTGCAGGTCGGGAAGAAGCTCCACACCAGTGCGGCGACAGCCGCGACGTGCGGGGTGGCCATCGAGGTGCCGTCGAAGTAGGCGTAGTTCGTGGCTTGCACGGCCACGGTGGCCGACTGGCCCAGCTGGGCCTTCATCGCGGTGCCTTCGGTGTCCGAAGCGGTCACCGACGGGATGGTGGTGGCCACGCCACCCAGCGTGCCGGCGAAGCCGCCAGCCACGTTGTTGTAGACCACCGCGCCAATGCCACCGGAGTTCTGGCAGTTCAGGACCTTGTCCGAGAACGCGATGTTGCCGCGCTGGATCAAGCAGACCTTGCCCGACACCGAGGTGTCAACCGCGTCGCCCAGGCCGAAGTCGGCCAGCGCGGCGGTGGCGCTGCCTTGCGGCGAGCCGTCCATCGCGCCCGGCGCGTAGTCGGTGCCACCCACTTCGAGCGACGGCGCCGAGCCGGTGCCCATCGGCACGGTCGACAGCACGCCGACGCCCGGGCCGGAGATTTCGACGTCTGCGTTGCGCTGCGAGAAGCTGGCCCAGGCCGAGTGCTCATCCACCGCGGCGACCGACATCACCGGTACATAACCGGCGGGGTACGAGGTCTGGGTGTTGCCACCGTTGCCAGCCGCGGCGATCGACAGGATGCCGGCGGTCTGCAGTGCCGTGAAGGTGTTCTTCTCGGCCGTGTTCGGGATCGGGCCGCCCAGCGACATGCTGATCACGTTGGCGCCAGCAGCCTGGCACTTCTTGGCGGCAGCGGCCAGGGTCGACGAATAGGCCCAGACGCCGTCATCGCCGAAGACCTTGATGATGTGCAGCTTGATCTTCGAGTTCGGCAGCACGCCGACCACGCCCTTGTTCAGGTTGTTGATCGCCGAGATCGTGCCGGCCACGTGCGTGCCGTGGTGCGTGCCGTCGTGGTTCCACTGGCCAGCGCCGCCGATGTCGTCTTCGCCGGTCACGTTGGCGTTGTGCTGCAGGTCTTCCTGGGCGGCGTCATAGCCCGAGTCGATGATGCAGATCTTGCGGTTGCCGGCGTTGGTGTCCTTCAGCAGGTCGGCTTGGGTCAGCGCGATGCCGTAGGGCACCAGCTGGCCGAGCTTGTAGGGCTTGCCGTCGGACGGCTGGGTCAGCGACAGCGGGTAACGCGGAGCATCTTGCTCGACGCGAGCGATCGCCGTGTGCTTGGCCAGCGCCATCGCGGCGGCCTTCGGCAGCTCGACCGCGACGTTCTCGCCGTCGATCTCGAGCTTGATCTTGCCACCCAGCTGCGCGACGGCAGCACGGGCCAGCTTGGCAGCCTGGCTGCCGGACTTGAAGGTCACAACCACACGGGTGGTGTCAGCGGCTTGGGCGGCGCCCATCATCGCAAAGGCCAGGCCCAGGCCAATACACAGGCGGGACACCGGGAAGCTCGTCTTGGTCATCTTTACAACTCCAGGAAAGGACAGGTCGATCAAGCAAAAAACGTAAGGACTTGAATCCGAGGCCGCAGTGTCCACGCGAGCCCTGGGCTTGCCCACTACAAAAGCTTCAACGATCCTCATGACATTCGAGGGCGTCACGGGGAAACCCGGAGCGAATTCGCCCGGAGCGCTCACTTCACCGTGATTAGTTCACGGCCTCGCGCCTAGGGCAGGTCCTCTACAATCGGTCCTGCAGGAGAGCGCTGGGTTTCGACGCACGTCAGCCCAGCCACCGAAGGCGCAAACTCCCATGCACGCTCAGGTTCCGTACTGCACTGATCAATCGCCGTCTGGAGAGCCGCTGGCCTAACGTTCACGTTCAGGACCAGCGCACCGAAGGAGCAAGGCCTCGCGGAAGTCACGCGGCGGCCGAATCTCTCAGGTACCGGGGACAGGGGGAGCGGCAGGCACGAAGCACTCATTCATCGCGCTTCGTGCCGCTCTCTTTCTGGAGAAACCATGCACGTGGTCGTTCTCGGCGCCGGCCTGCTCGGCGTCACTTCCGCCTATTTCCTTCGCCAACTCGGACACGAGGTCACGATCGTCGACCGGCAGGCCGCCCCTGCCGCCGAAACCAGCTTCGCCAATGGCGGCCAGATCTCGGTCAGCCATGCCGAACCCTGGGCCAACCCGAGCGCACCGCTGAAGGTGCTGAAGTGGCTGGCGAAAGAAGATGCCCCGCTGCTGTTTCGCCTGCGCGCCGACGCGAGGCAATGGGCCTGGGTGTTTCGCTTCCTGCGCGAGTGCACCCCCGGCCGGACCCGCCACAACATCGAGCAGATCGTGCGGTTGGGCACCTACAGCCGCGACACGCTGCAGCAACTGCGGCGCGACATCGGTCTCGAATACGACCAGCGCACACAAGGCATCCTGCACTTCTACACCAGCCAGCAGGAATTCGAAGCCGCTGAAGGGCCGACTGCGCAGATGCGCGAGCTGGGCTGCGATCGGCGCGTGGTCTCGGCCGACGAGGCGGTGCGCATCGAGCCGGCGCTGGCGCACATCCGGCCGCAGCTGGCCGGCGCCACCTACACCCCCGCCGACGAATCTGGCGACGCGAACCGCTTCGTGCACGAACTGGCGCGCCGCTGCGAAGCCGCGGGTGTGCGCTTCCTGATGAGCCACACGGTGACCGCGCTGCGCGGAGCCGGCGGCCGCATCGACCACGTCGAAGCCACCGATGCCCTAGGTGGCTACCATCGCCTGCGCGGCGATGCCTACGTGCTGGCGATGGGGTCGGTGAGCCCGCTGCTCGCCAAGCCGCTCGGCATCACGCTGCCGATCTATCCGGCCAAGGGCTACTCGGTGACGATGCCGGTGAAGGATGCACGCAAGGCGCATCAGGTCTCGCTGACCGACGACGAGTACAAGCTGGTCTTCTCGCGCCTGGGTGACCGGCTGCGCATCGCCGGCACAGCCGAGCTGAACGGCTACGACCGCGACCTGAACCGCGTGCGCTGCGAAGCCATCGTGCGTCGTGTCGAGGAACTCTTCCCCGGTGCTGGGGACAGTGAGCGCGCGCAGTTCTGGACCGGCCTGCGCCCGGCCACCCCGAGCAACGTGCCGATCATCGGCCGTTCGAAGCTGGCCAACCTGTTCCTCAACACCGGCCACGGCACGCTGGGCTGGACGCACGCCTGCGGCTCGGGCAAGAGCATTGCGCGCATCGCAAGTGGCTTGAAGCCCGAGGTCGACTTCGCGTTTGCAGGCGCCTAGCGCTGACTTTGAATGAAGTCCGCCGTCGCCGCGATCACCCGCTCGGGCTGGTCGCGGTGCGGTGAGTGACCGCAGTCGGCCAGCTCCAGCAGCTTGGCTTGGGGCACGCGTTCGGCGATGCCGTGGATCTGCTTCAGCGTGCCGTACTCGTCGTCCAACCCTTGCACTGCAAGCAGCGGGCAGGTGATGGTGGCGAGTTCTCGCTCGATGGTCCAGTCGCGGAACGCCGGATTCAGCCAGATATCGTTCCAGCCCCAGAAGGCCGAGTCGGGGTCCTCGTGATGCTTGGCCAGGCCGGCGCGCAAGCTGCCTGCGAGGTAGGCCTCGCGCGCCTTGGCGATGTTCTCGATCGCGACTTCCTCGACCAGGATGTGCGGTGCCAGCACGACCAGCCCCGAGACGCGCGTCGGGAAGGCTGCGGCATGCAGCAGCGCGATCGAGCCGCCATCGCTGTGGCCGAAGAGCCAGGGCCGTGCGTGCTCGGTGTCGATGTCCAGCGCGCGCAGCAGTGTCGGCAGCACCTGCTCGGCCTGGTGGTGCATGAAGTCCGGACCCCAGGTCTCCTCGRCCGCGCGCGGCGTCGAGCGGCCGTAGCCAGGGCGCGAGTAGACGAGGCCACGCCAGCCGAGCGCGTCGACCAGTTTCGAAGGGAAGTCGCGCCACATCGCCACCGAGCCCAGGCCTTCATGGAGAAAGACCATCAGCGGCTGGCCGCGACGCTCACGGCCCAGCCATTGGTGCTCGATCGTGACGCGCCGACCTTGCCAGTCGATGTCGACGAACTCGACGGTCACACGCCGGCCTCGCGTTCGCGCAGCCGGAAGCGCTGGATCTTGCCTGTCGCCGTCTTCGGCAGCTCGGTGATGAACTCGATCTGACGTGGGTACTTGTAGGGCGCGAGCCGATCCTTGACGAAGGTTTTCAGCGCGTCCTCGTCGACCTGCTGGCCCGGCTTCAGCACGACGAAGGCCTTGGTGCGCATCAACCCGTCGGCATCCGGCACGCCGATCACCGCGGCTTCGAGCACGGCCGGGTGCTGCACCAGGGTCGACTCCACTTCGAATGGCGAGACATAGATGCCGCTGACCTTCAGCATGTCGTCGCTGCGGCCGGCGTAGGTGTAGGTGCCGTCGGGGTTCTTGACGTACTTGTCGCCGCTCTTGGTCCAGCCGCCCTGGAAGGTGTCGCGCGACTTCTCGCGGTTGCCCCAGTACATCAGCGCTGCACTCGGGCCGCGCACATACAGGTCGCCTGTGTCGCCGTCAGGCACTGCGTGACCGTCGTCGCCGCGCAGTTCGATCTCGTAGCCCGGCACCGGCCAACCCGTGGTGCCATAGCGCACTTGGCCGGGCCGGTTGCTGAGATAGATGTGCAGCATCTCGGTCGAGCCGATGCCGTCGACGATCTCGCAGCCGAAGTGCGCAGTGAAGCGCTCGCCGATATCGGCCGGCAGCGCCTCGCCGGCAGATGAGCACAGGCGTAGCGCGACCGCCTCTCGCGGCGGCAGGTGTGGCGACGCCAGCATGCCGGCATAGCCGGTCGGGGCGCCGAAGAACACCGTTGGACGGTGCGTGTCGCGGATCCAGCGCTTGAACGTCGCATCAGGCGTCGGCCGCTCGGCCATCAGCACCGTCGTCGCGCCCACGCTCAACGGGAAGCTCAGCGCGTTGCCCAATCCGTAGGCGAAGAACAGCTTGGCGGCTGAGAAGCAGACGTCGCGCTCGGTCAGGCCCAACACTGGCGTGCCATACAGCTCGGCCGTCCAGTACAGGTTGGCCTGCGTATGCAGCGTGCCTTTCGGTCGGCCAGTCGAGCCAGACGAGTAGAGCCAGAAGCCAGGATCGTCGGGGCCGGTAGCGGCTGGTGCGGCAAACGGCGCGTGGGCTTCGAGCAAGGTGTCGAAAGCCTGGCAGCCAGTCGGTAACTCAGCCGTGGTGCGCGAAACGATCACCGCCCGAACTTCATGGCCGCCCTCACCCGTCGCCTTGTCCATCGCCGCTTGCAGCGTCGGCAACAACGCCGCCGAGACCAGCGCCACCTGCGCGCGACTGTGCTGCAGCATGTAGGCGTAGTCGTCGACGGTGAGCAGCGTGTTGACCGCCACCGGCACGATGCCCGCGTACAGCGCACCAAGAAAACTCACCGGCCAATCGATGCAGTCGTGCATCAGCAGCAGCACGCGCTCTTCGCGCCGCACACCCAGCGACGCCAAGCCAGCTGCCAGGCGCTGAATGCGCTCGGCCAATGCGGCGTAGCTGAGGCCGCCCACATCGTCGACATAGGCCAGCTTCGCGCCGCGGCCCGCGTTGCGCTCGATCAGGTGCTGGGCAAAGTTGAAGCGCGGCCCGGAGGCCTCGACGGAGGTTGGCGACATGGGCAGTCTCCTTGCGTGTCCTTGCGCTCATGGCCTTGCGAAGCAAGGGAGGATGAACTATTGTGCTTGCAGGAACTCTAGATCCGACAATTTGCCATGTCAAGCACTATATTGCATCCCCGGGAGCCGGAAGACGATCTGGAAGGCGGCAGCTTGGCCGCCAGCGCCGAAGCCAACACCAGCGACGACAAGAACCCATTTCTCGTCGCCTTAGGTGAGCGCGTGCGCTCGCTGCGCTCGCGCCGTGGCATGACGCGCAAGGCCGTGGCGCTGGCCGCCGATGTTTCCGAGCGCCATCTGGCCAACCTCGAGTACGGCACAGGCAACGCGTCGATCCTGGTGTTGCTCCAGGTGGCAGGCGCGCTGCAATGTTCATTGGCCGAGCTGATCGGTGATGTGACCACCTCTTCGCCCGAGTGGCTGATGATCCGTGAGCTGCTGGAGCACCGCGACGAGGCCAGCCTGCACCGCGTGCGTGTGGCCATCGGAGAACTGCTGGGCACGGGCGGCGCGCACGGCCAGGGCGGCACGCTGCGCAGCTCGCGCATCGCGCTGGTCGGCCTGCGTGGTGCCGGCAAGTCGACGCTGGGCCAGATGCTGGCGGACGACCTGGGCTTCCCCTTCGTCGAGATGAGCCGCGAGATCGAGAAGTTCGCTGGCTGCAGCATCTCGGAAATCCAGGCCCTGTACGGCATGAACGCCTACCGTCGCTACGAGCGCCGCGCATTGGAAGAAGCGATCCAGATCTACCCGGAGGCGGTGATCGCCACGCCGGGCGGGCTGGTGTCCGATGCAGCCACTTTCAACCAGCTGTTGGCCCACTGCACCACCGTCTGGCTACAGGCCGATGCCGAAGACCACATGAAGCGCGTCACCGCCCAGGGCGACCTGCGACCGATGGCGGCCAGCAAGGAGGCGATGGACGACCTGAAGCGCATCCTGGCCGGCCGCGCTGCCTTCTATTCCAAAGCCGAACTCAAGCTCGACACCAGTGCCCAGCCGCTGGAGCCCACCTTCGTGGCACTGCGCGGGCTGGTGCGCCAAGCCCTGAAACTGCCGTTGTGAGCACCACAAGCAAAATAATGCATTAAAATGCTTGCGTGCATTTTGATTGATGCACTATGATTCCTGTACTGCGTGACATCCCTTGTCACGCCATCAAGGAGATCGACCATGAGCACCTCCGATCGCGTCGACTACCAGACCGACCCGTCGCGCTACCGCCATTGGCGCCTGAGCTTCGAGGGCCCGGTCGCCACGCTGGCCTGCGACATCGACGAGAACGCCGGCCTGCGGCCCGGCTACAAGCTCAAGCTGAACAGCTACGACCTGGGCGTCGACATCGAGCTGAACGATGCGGTCAACCGCATCCGCTTCGAGCACCCCGAGGTGCGCACCGTCGTCGTCACCAGCGCGAAGGACAAGGTGTTCTGCTCGGGCGCCAACATCTTCATGCTCGGGGTGAGCAGCCACGCGTGGAAGGTGAACTTCTGCAAGTTCACCAACGAGACGCGCAACGGCTTTGAAGACTCGTCGCAGCACTCGGGGCTGAAGTTCCTGGCTGCCGTCAACGGCGCCTGCGCCGGTGGTGGCTACGAGCTGGCACTGGCCTGCGACGAGATCATCCTGGTCGACGACCGCTCCAGCGCAGTCAGCCTGCCCGAGGTGCCTCTGCTGGGCGTGTTGCCTGGCACCGGCGGGCTGACGCGCGTGACCGACAAGCGCAAGGTACGCCACGACCTGGCCGACATCTTCTGCACCACCACCGAGGGCGTGCGTGGCCAGAAGGCCAAAGCCTGGCGCCTGGTCGACGAGATCGCCAAGCCGGCGCAGTTCGCGGCCAAGGTGCAGGAACGTGCGCTGCAGCTGGCTGCGACGAGCGATCGCCCGGCCAACGCCAAGGGTGTGGCGCTGACGCCGCTGGAGCGCACGATCGAGGCCGATGCGCTGCGCTATCCGTATGTCACGGTCGAGATCAACCGCGCGCAGCGCACGGCCAGCTTCACGGTGAAGGGCCCGCAGGGCGCGCAGCCGACCGACATTGCAGCGATCGAAGCCGCAGGCGCGAATTGGTACCCCCTCGCACTGGCCCGCCAGCTCGAAGACGCGATCCTCGAGATGCGTACCAACGAGCCCGAGATCGGCACCTGGCTCATCAAGACCCAAGGCGACGCGGCGGCGGTGCTGGCGATGGACGCCACCCTGCAAGCGCACGCCACCCACTGGCTGGTGCGCGAAACCATCGGCCACCTGCGCCGCACATTCAGCCGGCTCGATGTGTCGYCACGCAGCTTGTTCGCGCTGATCGAGCCCGGCTCKTGCTTCGTCGGCAGCCTGCTCGAACTCGCGCTGGCCTGTGATCGCAGCTACCACCTGGCGCTGCCGGACGACGAAGCGCAAGCGCCGAAGATCGCGGTGGGCGAAACCAATTTCGGCCTGTACCCCATGGCCACCAGCCAGAGCCGTCTGCAGCGCCGCTTCTACGGCGAAGAAGACCCACTCGCCGCGATCCGCGCGAAGCTGAACGAGCCGCTCGACGCCGACGCCGCCTTTGCGCTGGGCCTGGTCACCAGCAACCCCGACGACATCGACTGGGCCGACGAAACGCGCATCGCGATCGAAGAGCGCGTCTCGATGAGCCCGGATGCACTGACCGGGATGGAAGCCAACCTGCGCTTCAACGGCCCCGAGAACATGTTCACCCGCGTCTTCGGCCGCCTGACCGCTTGGCAGAACTGGATCTTCCAACGCCCCAACGCCGTCGGCGAAAAGGGTGCACTGAAGGTCTACGGCAAAGGCGACAAGGCCCAGTTCGACTGGCATCGCGTTTAAGGACACAAGCCATGAGCACCATCGACTACAGCGAAAAGATCCCCAACAACGTCAACCTGGCCGACGACCGCACGCTCAAACGCGCGCTCGAGCAATGGCAGCCTAACTTTCTGAGTTGGTGGGACGACATGGGCCCGGACGGCTCGCAGAACTTCGACGTCTACTTGCGCACCGCGACCAGCGTCGACCCGCAAGGCTGGGCCCAGTTCGGCCACGTGAAGATGCCGGACTACCGCTGGGGCATCTTCCTGAACCCGGCCGAGAAAGACCGCAAGATCCACTTCGGTGACCACAAGGGCGAAGACGCCTGGCAAGACATCCCCGGCGAATACCGCGCCAACCTGCGCCGCATCATCGTCACGCAGGGCGACACGGAGCCAGCGTCTGTCGAGCAGCAACGCCACCTGGGGTTGACGGCGCCCAGCATGTACGACCTGCGCAACCTGTTCCAGGTCAACGTCGAAGAAGGCCGCCACCTGTGGGCGATGGTCTACCTGCTGCACAAGTACTTCGGCCGCGACGGTCGCGAAGAAGGCGAAGCGCTGCTCGAACGCCGCAGCGGCCAGCAGGACAATCCGCGCATCCTGCAGGCCTTCAACGAGCAGACGCCCGACTGGCTGGCGTTCTTCATGTTCACCTACTTCACCGACCGCGACGGCAAGTTCCAGCTCTGCGCGTTGGCCGAAAGCTCGTTCGACCCGCTGGCCCGCACGACCAAGTTCATGCTGACCGAGGAAGCGCACCACATGTTCGTCGGCGAGTCCGGCGTGTCGCGTGTGATCCAACGCACCTGCCAGGTGATGAACGAGCTGAAGACCGACGACCCGAAGCGCTTGCGTGAAGCCGGCGTGATCGACCTGCCAACCCTGCAGCGTTACCTGAACTTCCACTTCTCGGTCACGATCGACCTGTTCGGTGCCGACGAATCCAGCAACGCCGCGACCTTCTATTCGACCGGCCTGAAGGGCCGCTACGAAGAGGGCAAGCGCCAGGACGACCACCTGCTGAAGGGCCAAACCTACCGCGTGCTGCAGGCCAAGGACGGTGCGCTGATCGAGCGGGACGTGCCGATGCTCAACGCGCTGAACGAGGTGCTGCGCGACGACTTCATCAAGGACTCGGTCGCCGGTGTCGAACGCTGGAACAAGGTGATCGAGAAGGCCGGCATCCCGTTCCGCCTGAAGACGCCACACAAGGCGTTCCACCGCAACATCGGCGCGCTGGCCGGCATCAAGGTGTCACCCGACGGCCGTGTGCTGAACGCAGCAGAATGGGCCGCCAGCGTCGACCACTGGCTGCCAACGCCGGGCGACCGCGCCTTCGTCGCCGGGCTGATGGGCCGCGTGGTCGAGCCGGGCAAATTTGCCAACTGGATCGCCCCGCCGGTGATGGGCATCAACCGCCAGCCGGTGGATTTCGAATACATCCGCTTCAATTGAACCGTCTGTGCTGCCAACCCCCTCCCTTCAAACTTGGCAAACCTCCCCGTTCAGCCTGAGCTTGTCGAAGGCAAGCGTGGCGCATCAAGGCCCTTCGACAGGCTCAGGGCGAACGGGAACTGGTGAGCGAAGGGGACCGCCATGAATGCGCCAACCGAACTCATCCTGATCAAGCAGCATTTGATCGACCCCGAGATCTGCATCCGCTGCAACACCTGCGAGACGATGTGCCCGACGGGTGCGATCACGCACGACGCGCGCAACTACGTGGTCGACGTCAGCAAGTGCAACTGGTGCAATGACTGCATCTCGCCCTGCCCGACCGGCAGCATCGACAACTACCGTCGGATGCCCAAGGTCAAGGCGTACAGCGTCGAAGAGCAGTTCAGCTGGGACTCGTTGCCGGCGGAGATGAGCCGTGACCAGTTGGCCGAGTTGGTCGGGGGCGATGCGCCCGCAGAAACTGCGGCCCCGGTCGCCGAGCCCACGGCGGCCAGCGCCGCGCAGCACAGCAGCACCGACGCACCGGCCTTCAACGCCGCGCAGCATGGTGCAACGCTGCCGCCTTGGTCTGCTGCGCATGCCTACACCAACCTCTACGGGCCGAAGGCGACGGAGAAGACCGTCACCGCCACAGTCACCGGCAACGTGCGCGTGACCCAGGTTGGCAAGGAGTACGACACGCACCACATCGTGCTCGATTTCGGCGCGATGCCGTTCCCGGTGCTCGAAGGCCAGTCGATCGGTGTCATGCCCCCAGGCGTCGACGAGGCAGGCCGGCCGCACCACGCACGCCAGTACTCCATCGCCAGCCCGCGCAACGGCGAGCGGCCGGGCTACAACAACGTCTCGCTGACGATCAAGCGCGTGCTCGAGGACTACCAGGGCCGGCCGGTGCGTGGCGTGGCGTCGAACTTCATGTGCGACCTGCAGGTCGGCGACACGGTGCAGGTCATCGGTCCGTTCGGCACCAGCTTCCTGATGCCGAACCACCCGAAGAGCCACGTCGTGATGATCTGCACCGGCACCGGCTCGGCGCCGATGCGGGCGATGACCGAATGGCGCAGGCGCCTCAGACAGTCCGGCAAGTTCGAAAGCGGCAAGCTGATGCTGTTCTTCGGCGCCCGCAGCCAGGAAGAACTGCCCTACTTCGGCCCGCTGCAGAACCTGCCGAAAGACTTCATCGACATCAACCTGGCCTTCAGCCGCACGGCCGGTCAGCCGAAACGTTATGTGCAGGACCTGATGCGGGAGCGCGCGGCCGACCTGGCACCGCTGCTGTCAGACCCGAACGCGTACTTCTACGTCTGCGGGCTGAAGGCGATGGAAGACGGCGTGGTGATGACACTGCGCGATGTGGCGCAGCAAGCTGGCCTGAACTGGGAGCAGACCGCTGCTGCGCTGAAGCAGCAGGGCCGGCTGCACCTGGAAACCTACTGAGCTTCTCGACCCCGTACCCCCAACCGTTCGCCCTGAGCATGTCGAAGGGTCCATCCTGAGCTTGTCGAAGGATGGTGCTCCAGTCGATGCGCAGCCACCAGTGGTCCGCCCCTTCGACAAGCTCAGGGCGAACGGTTGGAGGCGGCGACGAAGGCTTCGGCTCGCGTGCGCAGTTCGATGAGTGGCACACCCGGCTTGTACAGCGCACCGCCGATGCCGAAGCCGGTGGCGCCATGGCGGCACCAGTTCGCCATGCTCTCGGGCGTGATGCCACCCACTGGCCACAGCGCGGTGCCGGCTGGCAATACGCTGGCCAGTGCCTGCAGGCCCGTCGGCGGCATCGCCTCTGCCGGGAAGATCTTCAGCGCGTCGGCGCCCGCGCGCAGCGCTGCAAATGCCTCGCTGGCTGTGAACACACCGGGCACGCTGCGCAGGCCCAGTTCACGCGTGCGAGCCACGACCGCCGGGTCGAAGTGCGGCGAGACGATCAGGCTCGCGCCGGTCGCAGCCACCGCGTCGACCTGCGCGGCGTGGGTGACGGTGCCAGCACCGACGGCCATGCCGGCGGGTACCAGCTTCACCAGCTGCGCGATGCTCTCCAGCGCGCCGTCACGGTTCAGCGGCACCTCCAGCGCCTGAAAGCCTGCGTCCAGCAAGACCCTGCCGACATCGGTCGCGTCGACCAACGTCAAGCCACGAAGAATGGCGACCAGCGGCGGCCGGGGTGGCCAGCTGGTCGAAGCATCGGTTGTCATCAGCGGATCTCCATCGATGTGCGCAGGGCCTGCCACGCGGCCAGTTGCACCGCCCGCGCGTCCAGCAACTCGACCTTGCGCCCCAGTTGCGCGGCGCACTGCGCGTGCAGCCGCGCCAGGGCTGGCTCGCCGATCACGCGCACCACGTCACCCCTGTCGGCGTCACGGCGTACGTACTCGTGCCACTCGCTGCCGATCAGCAGGCCGCTGACGTAGCTGGCGGCTTCCTCCGCCGGCATCGCGCCGGTCACCACCCGCGCCCGCGCACCGAACAAGGTGTGGCTCAGCACGCCCTCGGCTGCATCGGCCACACCGCGCCCGAATGCCACCCGGTCCGGCTCGGCATCGGCCGGCGTGGTCTTCATTGCGCCGGACAAGGTGCCACGTTCGCGCAGCAGCGCGAACAGCTCGCCGCTCATGCAGGTGCGCAGGCTGGCCACCGCGCCACCGCGCAGCCGCACCCACTTGCTGTG
>NZ_JBFUGE010000109.1:0-15453 GCF_056403075.1 Ideonella sp. P3_A4
ACGGCCGGTGATGAGCTGGAACACCACGATGATGACTGCGGCCACCAGCAGCAGGTGCAGCAGCCCGCCCGCGGTGAAGGCGGTCAGCGACCCCAGGATCCAGAGAGCGACCAAGATTATGGCGATGGTGTACAGCACGGTGATCTCCTGCGTGTGTCGAACAATGCTGTCACCGTAGCTGCATTGCGCATCGGGGGCTGTCGGGCGCCGGCGTCAACGCGCGTAGGACCATGCCGCGCGAAGTTGCAAAGGCTCAGTGGACGCCACAGTGAGCGTCGCCACCCGCCGCGACGGGCGGGGTGATCAACCCGCGAAAAGATTCGCCGGACGACCGGTGACGCTGGTCTCCACCGCGAAGAGACCACCGGCCAGCGGCTGGGCCTGCAGCTGTGCGTCGCTCAACTCGAAGCGTGCGCTGGTGATGAACAGCGTGCGCAGGTCCGGCCCGCCGAATGCGACGTTGGTGATGTGGTCGGTCGGCAGCTTCACCCGCAGCAGTTCTTCCGCGCTGTCGGGGTCGTGGCAGGTCACGCAGGCGGCGCCCCAGTGCGCGATCCACAGCCGGCCGTCGGCGTCGGTGGTCATGCCGTCGGGGTAGCCGTCGCCTTTGGCGAAGCGCAGCCATGGCCGTTGCCCGCTCAACGTGCCGCTGCTTGGGTCGAAGTCGAAGGCGTGGATTTGCTGGTGCACGGTGTCGTTGAAGAACATCGTGCGCTGGTCGCGCGACCAGGTCGGGCCGTTGGTCACCGCGAAGCCAGCGTCGAAGACGCGGCTGCCCAGGCCGTTCGCGTCGAAGCGGTACAGGGCGCCGGTCGGCGCTCTGCAGCCGACGTCCATGCTGCCGGCCCAGAAGCGGCCTTGCGCGTCACACTTGCCGTCGTTGAAACGGTTGGCTTCGCGCTCGGGTTCGGGTTCATGCAGTCGCTGCAGCTCACCCGTCTCGGGGTCGAACAGCGCCAGCCCGCGGCGCAGCGTGATGGCCAGGCCCGGCTTGTTCGCGCGCTCGGCCACTGCGCTGATCGTTTCGTCGAAGGCCCAGCTGCTTTGCTCGCCATCGGCGAGGCGCCAGCGGTGCAGCCAGTGCCCGAGGATGTCGACCCAGTACAGCGCCTGCTCGCGCTCGGACCAGCAGGTGCCTTCGCCGAGTGTCGCGCCTGCGGGCCAGAGGCAGCGGGGTTCGGACAGCAGGGTCGGCGCGGGCAGGCTCATGGTCGATCGAAGAGGTCAGTGCGAATCTCTGGGCACCTCGGCGCCGCTGCCACCAACCAGGAAGTCGAGGTCAGCGCCCAGGTGGGCTTGCTGCACATGCTCGACGTACAGCTTGTACCAGCCGCGTTTCGGCACGTCCAGTGGCGCCCATTCTGCCTGGCGGCGTACCAAGTCTTTCTCGCTGACATCCAAATGCAGCCGACGAGCTGACACGTCCAACTCGATCATGTCGCCATCACGCACGAGTGCCAACGGTCCGCCAGCTGCTGCCTCGGGCGAGGCGTGCAGCACCACGGTGCCATACGCGGTGCCGCTCATACGGGCGTCCGAAATGCGGACCATGTCGGTGATGCCTTTGCGCAGCACCTTGGGCGGCAGCGGCATGTTGCCGACCTCGGCCATGCCGGGGTAGCCGCGTGGGCCGCAGTTCCTCAACACCATCACGCAGTTCTCGTCGACATCGAGCGCTTCGTCGTCGATGCGGGCGTGGAAGTCTTCGATGTTGTCGAACACCACCGCGCGGCCACGATGCCGCAGCAGGTGCGGCGATGCGGCCGACGGCTTGATCACCGCCCCATCCGGCGCCAGGTTGCCACGCAGCACGGCGATGCCGGCGGCCGGCTTGAACGGCTCCTCGAACGAGCGGATGACCTGCGGGTTCCAGCAGCGCGCCCCGTCGATGTTCTCGCCGATCGTCTGGCCGTTAGCGGTCAGTGCGTCGAGGTGCAGCAGATGCTTGATGCGGTTCATCACCACCGGCAAGCCGCCGGCGTAGAAGAAGTCTTCCATCAGGAAGCGGCCCGACGGCTGCAGGTCCAGCAGGCACGGAATCTCGGCGCCGAGCCGGTCCCAGTCCTGAAGGTTCAGCTCGACGCCCATGCGTCCGGCGACAGCCAGCAGGTGGATCACTGCGTTGGTCGAGCCGCCGATCGCCGCATTGGTGCGGATCGCGTTCTCGAAGGCCTGGCGGGTCAGGATCTTCGACATCCGAAGGTCCTGGTTGACCATTTCTACGATGCGGCGGCCGCTCAGCTGAGCCAGCCGGTGGCGCCGCGCATCGACCGCGGGGATCGCTGCGTTCTCGGGCAAGGCCATGCCCAGCGCTTCGACCATCGAGGCCATCGTCGACGCGGTGCCCATCGTCATGCAACTGCCCTTGGAGCGGTGCATGCAGCCTTCGGCCGCGGTGAAGTCTTGCGAAGTCATTTCCCCGGCGCGCACCATCTCGCTCATCTGCCAGACGCCAGTGCCCGAGCCGATGTCCTGGCCGCGGAACTTGCCGTTCAGCATTGGCCCGCCGGAGATGCCGATCGTCGGCAGGTCGCAGCTGGCCGCGCCCATCAGCAGCGCCGGTGTCGTCTTGTCGCAGCCCATCAGCAGCACCACGCCGTCGATCGGGTTGCCGCGGATCGACTCCTCGACGTCCATGCTGGCCAGGTTGCGAAACAGCATCGCCGTCGGCCGCAGCTGCGTCTCGCCGAGCGACATCACCGGGAACTCAAGTGGGAAGCCGCCGGCCTCGTAGACCCCGCGCTTGACGAACTCGGCCAACTCGCGAAAGTGGCCGTTGCAGGGCGTCAACTCGCTCCAGGTATTGCAAATGCCGATGATGGGCCGACCATCGAACAGGTCTTCCGGGTAGCCTTGACCCTTGAGCCAGCTTCGGTGCATGAAGCCGTCGCGATCCTGGCGGCCAAACCAGCCTTGACTGCGACGAAACGGCTTCTTGGGCGGCATTGATGTCTCCTGGGGGCTCTTGACGGGGCGCATGCTATCCCCGCACACTGATATAAGAAAAATAGAGAAATCAACCTGATATATATACAAATAGATATGTCGCCGAACCTTCCCATGCCGACTTCTTCTCTCGACCATTCCGCTCGTTTCCCCAGCCTTCAGCAGCGGAACGTTTTCATCACCGGGGGTGGCTCGGGCATCGGCGCCGCGATGGTCGAAGCGTTCGTCGCCCAAGGCGCGAGGGTCGCATTCGTCGACGTTGCGGAAGGCCCCAGCGCGGCGTTGGCCGAATCGCTGAAGGCTGCTGGACACCCGGCGCCATGGTGGCGCCGCTGCGATGTGCGCGACATCGCGGCCTTGCAAGCCGCCATTGCCGACGCGGCGACCGAGCTGGGCGATTTCGATGTGTTGGTGAACAACGTGGCCAGCGATGACCGCCACACGCTGGAATCGGTGACTGCCGACTACTGGGACCAGCGCATGGCGATCAACGAGCGGCCGGCTTTTTTTGCGATCCAGGCGGTGGTGCCGGGCATGAAGCGCAAGGGCGGCGGCTCGATCATCAACCTCGGATCCACCGGCTGGCAGACCAAGGCGAGCGAGTACCCCTGCTACGCGATCGCCAAGTCGTCGGTCAACGGGTTGACGCGTGGCTTGGCGGCCAGCCTCGGCAAGGATCGTATTCGTATCAACACCGTGTCGCCCGGCTGGGTGATGACCGAGCGGCAACTGAAGCTGTGGATGAACGCCGAGGGTGAGCAGGCGATTGCTCGCAACCAGTGCCTGCCGGACAGGCTTCAGCCGCACGACATTGCCGCGATGGTGCTGTTCCTCGCGGCCGACGAAGGTCGCATGTGCACCGCGCAGGAATTCGTCGTCGACGCCGGCTGGTCCTAGTCGATCCCCGTCATCTCGAGTTGCCTGCCGTAGATGGCCAACGCAGCACCTTTCAGCGCACGCAGCATCACTTTGGCGGCCGGTGACAACATCCGGTCGGTGCGGGTGATCAGGCCAAAGGCGTCCATCTTGCAGGGCAGCTGAATCGGTAGCAGCGCGACCATGCCATGCTCGGCGTAGTAGCGCGAGACATCGACAGCCGCAACGCCGAGCAGGTCGCTCTGCTGCAGCATCTTCGTCAGGAATAGCAGCGCGCTGGTTTCCACCAGGTTGGTCGGTGCGTCCAGCCCYTCCTCCTGGAACATCAACTCGAAGCGATGCCGCAAGACCGTTCCCTGGCCGGGAACGATCCACCCGCAGTCCACCAGGTCCCGCAATGAGAGCCGGGGATTGCTCAGCAGCGGGTGGCCCGGCCGCGCGATGGCTGCGACCGGCTCCTCGACCAGCGCCTCGTAGCGCAGGTCGCTCTTGTCGTGGCGCTCGAACAAGCGGCCGATGACCATGTCGAGCTTGCCCTGGGCCATGCGCTCCATCAGCACGTCGCTGGTTTCGATCTGCAGCGACACGCGCAGGCTCGGGTGCTCCTTCTTCACCTGCGCCACCGCCGGCGGCAGCAGCGTCATGCCGGGCGCGGTGATCGCACCGACGCTGACCTGGCCGAAGCGGCCGGCCTTCAAGGCTTCGATCTCGTCGTGTGCTTCCGACAGGCTGGCCAGCGCCATGCGCGCGTGGCGGATCATCGTTTCCCCGTACCAGGTCGGCCGCATGCCGCGCGGCAGCCGGTCGAACAGGCGAACGTCCAGCATCTCTTCCAGGTCCTTCAGCAGCTTGGACGCTGCGGGCTGCGTCATGTTCAGCACCTGCGACGCCCGGTTGATGTTGCCCTCGTCAGCGAGGGTGACGAGCAGCAGCAGTTGGCGCGTCTTCAGCCGGGCGCGGATGGACCAGTGGGTGGGGTTGGCAGACATATCCAAAATCCTATATGGATTGCCGTCAATAATCTATTAGAAAGTTATCGTTCAACTTCGTACCATCCGCGCCAAATGCGAGGGGCCCGCCGAAGGCCGCCGCGACAAGCGTTCCATTTTTCGAGCACGCACCACCGATGAAAGAGGAGACAAGCATGACCACCTCACGCCGCACCATCGTCACCACCCTGGCCGCCTCTGCGCTGGCCGCCGGCTTCCCCTTGAGCGCGCTGGCGCAGAAGAAGCTGGTCCTGGGCTTCTCGCAGATCGGCGCCGAAAGTGAATGGCGCACCGCCAACACCGAGTCGATCAAGTCGGCCGCCGCGGCCGCCGGGATCGAGCTGAAGTTCTCCGACGCGCAGCAGAAGCAGGAGAACCAGATCAAGGCCATCCGCTCGTTCATCGCGCAGAAGGTCGACGTGATCGCCTTCTCGCCGGTCGTCGAGTCGGGCTGGGAGCCGGTGCTGCGCGAGGCCAAGGCCGCGAAGATCCCGGTGATCCTGACCGACCGCGCGGTCAACGTGAAAGACGACTCGCTGTGGGTCGCCTTCATGGGCTCGGACTTCCTCGAAGAAGGCCGTCGCGCCGGCCGCTGGCTGGTCGAGAAGATGAAAGACACCAAGGGCGACGTCAACATCGTCGAGCTGCAAGGCACCGTCGGCTCGGCCCCGGCGATCGACCGCAAGAAGGGCTTCGAGGAAATCATCAAGGCCGACCCGAAGTTCAAGATCGTGCGCTCGCAGACCGGCGACTTCACCCGTGCCAAGGGCAAGGAGGTGATGGAAGCCTTCTTGAAGGCCGAGGRTAAGAAGATCAATGTGCTCTACGCGCACAACGACGACATGGCGATCGGCGCGATCCAGGCGATCGAAGAGGCCGGGCTGAAGCCGGCCAAGGACATCACCATCATCTCGATCGACRCGGTCAAGGGCGCCTTCGAGGCGATGATCGCCGGCAAGCTGAACGTCACCGTCGAGTGCAGCCCGCTGCTCGGCCCGCAGCTGATGTCGGCCGTGAAAGACCTGAAGGCCGGCAAGACGCTGCCCAAGCGCATCGTCACCGAGGAGTCGGTCTTCCCGATGGAAGTCGCCGCGAAAGAATTCCCGAACCGCAAGTACTGAGTTGGCCCCCAAGGGCTGAGCTTTGCTCAGCCCGCCCCCCGGAGGGGGATCAAGGTGCCCGGCAAAGCCGGTTCACCTTGAGGGCCCCCAAGGATTGAGCTTTGTTCAGCCCGCCCCAGCGGGGGGATCAAGGTGCTCGGCGAAGCCGGTTCACCTTGAGGGCCCCCAAGGATTGAGCTTTGTTCAGCCCGCCCCAGCGGGGGGATCAAGGTGCTCGGCAAAGCCGGTTCACCTTGAGCGCTCGACCGCAACAGATATCCGCTTGAAGACGGTCCTTTTCCCACAGGAGACATCGAAGTGAAGAAGTTTGCTCACATGCTGGCCGCAGGCGCGGTGGTGTTCGCCGCGCTGCTGCCCTCGGCTTTTGCGCAGGACAAGGGACCGGTCGGCATCTCGATGCCGACCAAGTCCTCGGCCCGCTGGATCGCCGATGGCGACAACATGGTCAAGTACTTCAAGGACGAGGGCTACAAGACCGACCTGCAGTACGCCGACGACGACATCCCGAACCAGCTGGCCCAGGTCGAGAACATGATCACCAAGGGCGCCAAGGTGCTGGTGATCGCGGCGATCGACGGCACCACCTTGTCCAACGCGCTGCAGAAGGCGGCCGACAAGGGCGTCAAGGTCATCGCCTACGACCGCCTGATCCGCGGCTCGAAGAACGTCGACTACTACGCCACCTTCGACAACTTCCAGGTCGGCGTGCTGCAGGCCGGCTCGATCGTCGACAAGCTCGGCCTGAAAGCGGGCAAGGGCCCGTTCAACATCGAGCTGTTCGGCGGCTCGCCCGACGACAACAACGCCTTCTTCTTCTACGACGGCGCGATGAGCGTGCTCAAGCCCTACATCGACTCGGGCAAGCTGGTCGTGCGCAGCAAGCAGATGGGCATGGACAAGGTCGGCACGCTGCGCTGGGACGGCGCGGTCGCCCAGGCCCGGATGGACAACCTGCTGTCGGCCTTCTACGGCAAAGAGAAGGTGCACGCCGTGCTGTCGCCGTACGACGGCCTGTCGATCGGCATCCTGTCGTCGCTGAAGGGCGTGGGCTACTGCACCGCGCAACAGCCTTGCCCGGTCGTCTCAGGTCAGGACGCCGAGGTGCCGTCGGTCAAGTCGATGCTGCGCAACGAGCAGAGCTCGACGGTGTTCAAGGACACGCGTGAACTGGCCAAGGTGACGGTTGGCATGGTTGATGCGATGCTGAGCGGCAAGGCGCCCGAGGTCAACGACACCAAGACCTACAACAATGGCGTCAAGGTCGTGCCTTCGTACCTGCTGAAGCCCATTTCGGTGGACACGAGCAACTGGAAGGCCGCCCTGGTCGACAGCGGCTACTACAAGGAAAGCCAGCTGCGTTGAACCTGACAGACTGAAGCAGTACCCGACGCCCACTCATCAGCCCATGAGCACGCTCTTGCAGATGCGCCACATCCGGAAGACCTTTCCGGGCGTGGTCGCACTCGACAACGTCAACCTGAGCGTGCGRGCGGGTGAGATTCACGCCGTCGTCGGCGAGAACGGGGCCGGCAAGTCGACGCTGATGAAGGTGCTGAGCGGTGTCTACCCGCACGGCTCGTACGAAGGCGAGATCCATTTCGACGGCGTCGAACGCCGCTTCGGTGGCATCGCCGACAGCGAGCACCTGGGCATCATCATCATCCACCAGGAGCTGGCGCTGGTGCCGCTGCTGTCGATCGCCGAGAACATCTTCCTCGGCAACGAGCCGGCGCGGCGCGGCGTGATCGACTGGACCGAAGCGCACCGCCGCTCGCGCGAGCTGTTGGCCAAGGTCGGCTTGAAAGAGCCGACCACCGCCTTGATCAGCGACCTGGGCGTCGGCAAGCAGCAGCTGGTCGAGATCGCCAAGGCGCTGGCCAAGCAGGTGCGGCTGCTGATCCTCGACGAGCCGACCGCGAGCCTGAACGAGACCGACAGCGATGCGCTGCTCGAGCTGCTGCTGGAGCTGAAGCGCCAGGGCATCGCCTGTATCCTGATCTCGCACAAGCTCAACGAGATCGCCAAGGTGGCCGATTCGATCACCGTGCTGCGCGACGGCTCGACAGTCGCCAGCATGGACTGCCGCGACGGCCCGCCGCAGCAGAACGTCATCATCAACCACATGGTCGGCCGCGAGATGGCCGACCGTTACCCGCGCCGCACGCCGAAGATCGGCGAGACGGTGTTCGAGCTGCGCAACTGGCGCGTGCACCACCCACAGCATGCCGAGCGCGAGGTCATCAAGGCGGTCAATCTGACAGTGCGGCGTGGCGAGATCGTCGGCATCGCCGGCCTGATGGGCGCCGGCCGCACCGAGCTGGCGATGAGCGTGTTCGGCCGTTCCTGGGGCCGGCGCATCAGCGGCCAGGCGCTGATGAACGGCCGCGAGATCGACGTCAGCACAGTACAGAAGGCGGTGGCCCACGGCATTGCCTATGTCACCGAAGACCGCAAGTCGCTTGGGCTGGTGATGGGCGACAGCATCGCCCGCAACACCTCGCTGGCCAACCTGCCCGGCGTGGCGCGCGCCGGAGTGATCGACGAAGGTCGCGAGTTCGCGGTCGCCACCGACTACCGGCGCAAGCTCGCCACCCGTTGCTCGGGCGTGCAACAACAGGTGCTGAACCTGTCGGGCGGCAACCAGCAGAAGGTGGTGCTGGCCAAGTGGCTGTTCGCCAACCCGACGCTGCTGATCCTCGACGAGCCGACGCGCGGCATCGACGTCGGTGCCAAGTTCGAGATCTACAGCCTGATCGCCCAGCTGGCCGAAGAAGGCCGCTCCATCCTGGTGATCTCTTCGGAGATGCCCGAGCTGCTGGGCCTGTGCGACCGCATCTACGTGATGAACGAAGGCGAGTTCGTCGCCGAGTTCGATGCGGCCGAGGCCTCGCAGCAGAAGATCATGCATGCCATCGTGAATGCCGGAACCCATGAGTTCAGTGTCTGAAACCGAACCCGGTGTGCGCACCGGATCCCCCTCGTCACCATCGGCTGCGCGCTTCCTGAAGCAGAACCTGCGCGAGTACGGCATGTTGCTGTCGCTGATCGCGATCATGGTCTTCTTCCAGGTCATGACCGAAGGCACGCTGCTGCAGCCGCTGAACCTGACCAACCTGGTGCTGCAGAACAGCTACATCGTCATCATGGCGCTGGGCATGCTGCTGGTCATCGTGTCCGGCCACATCGACCTGTCGGTCGGCTCGGTCTGCGGCTTCATCGGTGCGCTGGCCGCGGTGCTGATGGTCGAATTCAACTGGCACTTTCTGCCCGCGGCGCTGGTCTGCCTGGTGGCCGGCGGCATCATCGGCGCGGCGCAGGGCTGGTTCGTCGCCTACTTCAAGATCCCGTCGTTCATCGTCACGCTGGCCGGCATGCTGGTCTTCAAGGGCCTGGCGCTGGCGCTGCTGAAAGGCCAGTCGGTCGGGCCGTTCCCTGAAGAGTTCCAGAAGCTCAGCTCCGGCTTCATCCCGGATCTGCTGGACGGCAGCGAGTTGCGATGGACTTCGCTGCTGCTCGGCGTGGGTGTGGCCCTGGCGATGGTGGCGGTGGCGTGGCGCGAGCGCGGCCAGCATCGGCTGCATGGCATGGATGTGGAGCCCACCGTGCTGTTCGCCGCACGCAACGCGGCCTTCGCCGCCATCCTGGTCGCATTGAGCTGGCTGTTGGCTTCGTACAAAGGCCTGCCGAACGTGCTGATCATCATGTTCGTGCTGATGGTGGCCTACGAGTTCRTCACCAGCCGTACCACCATCGGCCGCCGCATCTATGCACTCGGTGGCAACGAGAAGGCGGCGCGGCTGTCGGGCATCAAGACCGAGCGCTTGGCTTTTCTCACCTTCGTCAACATGGGCGTGCTGGCTGCGCTGGCGGGGCTGGTGTTCGCGGCCCGCCTGAACACCGCCACGCCGAAGGCCGGCCTCGGTTTCGAGCTGGACGTGATCGCGGCCTGCTTCATTGGCGGCGCATCGGCCTCGGGCGGCGTCGGCCGCGTGATGGGTGCTGTCATCGGCGCCTTCGTGATGGGCGTGATGAACAACGGCATGTCCATTCTCGGAATTGGCATCGACTACCAGCAGGTCATCAAGGGCCTGGTGCTGCTGGCGGCCGTTTGCGTCGACGTCTACAACAAGAACAAGTAGGCGATGGACGCGGCCGGCACCCCCGTGCTCGAACTGAGCGGCGTCAGCAAACGCTTTGCCGGCGTGCAGGCGCTGCGCGACGTCGCGTTGAGCTTGCGTGCCGGTGAGGTGCATGCGCTGATGGGCCAGAACGGCGCGGGCAAGTCGACGCTGATCAAGGTGTTGACGGGCGTCTACACCGCGGATGCTGGCGAGATGCGACTGGGTGGTGAATCGATCCGCCCCGCATCACCGCTCGAAGCCCAGGCCATCGGCCTGTCGACCGTCTACCAGGAGGTCAACCTCTGCACCAACCTGTCGGTGACTGAGAACATATTTGCCGGGCGCTTCCCGCGTCATGGTGTGGCCGGTGGGTGGCGCATCGACTGGAAGAAAGTGCATGCCGACGCGCAGGCCTTGCTGGCACGGTTGAACCTGCAGATCGACGTGACGCGTTTGCTTGGCAGCTACCCGGTGGCGGTGCAGCAGATGGTGGCGATTGCCCGTGCGCTGCATGGCAAGTCCAAAGTTCTGATCCTCGACGAACCGACGTCCAGCCTCGATGGCGACGAGGTCGCGCGCCTGTTCGCACTGCTTCGGCAGCTGCGCAGCGAAGGCCTCGCGATCTTGTTCGTCACGCACTTCCTCGACGAGGTCTACGAGATTTCAGACCGCATCACCGTGCTGCGCAACGGTGAGTTCGTCGGTGAGTACCTGACGAGTGAATTGAACGCACCGGCGCTGATCGCCGCGATGATCGGCCGCGAGTTCCACGCCAGCACGGCCGCACCGGTGGATGCCGAAGCGGCCGCCAAGCGCGAGCCGCTGCTGCAGGCCCGAGGCCTGGCGCGGCGCGGCGCGGTCGAGCCGATGGACATCGAGCTGCGCGTTGGCGAGGTGCTGGGCCTGGCCGGGTTGCTGGGCTCGGGCCGCACTGAGCTGGCCAGGCTGCTGTTCGGCATGGACAAGGCCGATGCGGGTGAGCTGCGCCTGCGCGGTGAGCTGTTGAAGCTGGCTACGCCGACACAGGCAGTGCGCCATGGTCTGGCGATGTGCCCGGAAGAACGCAAGGCCGAGGGCATCGTCGCCGACCTGTCGATCCGCGAGAACATCGCGCTGGCGCTGCAGGCGCGGCTGGGCGTGTGGCGTTGCATCAGCCCGCAGAAGCAGCAGGCGCTGGCCGAGCGTTTCATCCAGCAGCTGGGCATCAAGGCGTCGGACGCCGACATGCCGATCGGTCAACTGTCGGGCGGCAACCAGCAGAAGGCCTTGCTGGCGCGTTGGCTGGCCACCGAGCCGGCTCTGCTGATCCTGGACGAGCCGACGCGCGGTATCGACGTGGCCGCCAAGCAAGACATCATGGATCAGATCCGGGCGCTGGCCGCCAAGGGCCTGTCGGTGCTGTTCATCTCGTCCGAGCTGGACGAGGTCGCGCGGCTGTCCGACCGCGTGCTGGTGATGCGCGAGCGGCGCAAGGCGGGTGAGTTGCCTGGCGGTAGCAGTGAGTCGGCGATCTGCGCGCTGATCGCGGGGGCCGCGGCATGATGAAGAAGCTGATGGCGCATCGCCTGTTTTGGCCGCTCGTCACGCTGCTGCTGATGCTGGCCGTCAACGCCAGCTTCAACCCCGGTTTCTGGCAGCTGCGCTGGCGCGACGGCCACCTTTACGGCAGCGTGATCGACATCCTGAACCGCGCCGCGCCGCTGGCCATCGTCTCGCTCGGCATGACGCTGGTGATTGCGACACGCGGCATCGACATCTCGGTCGGCGCGGTGGTCGCGATCAGTGCCGCGGTCGCGGCCTGGATGATCGGCGGTCAGCTGGTGATGCAGGACGGCGTGCAGGTTTACGCCAGCCGCTTCCCGATGGGGCTGGCGTTGGCCTGCGCGCTTGGCGTCGCGCTGCTGGCGGGGCTGTGGAACGGCCTGCTGGTCGCCGGCGTCGGCATCCAGCCGATCATCGCGACGCTGATCCTGATGGTGGCTGGGCGCGGCATCGCGCAGCTGGTCACCGAAGGCCAGATCATCACCGTCTACTACCCGCCGTTTTTCTTCATCGGCGGTGGCTTCCTGTTCGGTTTGCCGTTCTCGTTGTTCATCGTCGGCGCGCTGTGGCTGTTGCTGCAGCAGACCTTGTCGCGCACCGCGCTGGGCCTGTTCATCCAGGCGATCGGCATCAACCCGGCGGCCGCGCGCATGGCTGGTGTCCGCCAGCGGCTAATCACCGTCTGTGTCTATGGCTTCTGTGGCTTGGCCGCGGGCGTGGCCGGGCTGCTGCTCAGCTCGAATGTCAAGAGCGCCGACGGCAACAACGCCGGGCTGTTGATGGAGCTGGACGCGATCCTCGCGGTCACGCTGGGCGGCACCTTGTTGACCGGCGGCCGCTTCAGCCTGGCCGGCAGCGTGATCGGCGCGTTGGTGATCCAGACGCTGACCTCGACGATCTACTCGATCGGCGTGCCGCCCGAAGTGAATCTGGTCGTCAAGGCTGCGGTGGTCTTCGTCGTGATGCTGCTGCAGTCGCCCGAGTTTCGGCGTCAGGCGCACCGTTTGGTGTTCCGCCCCGCGCCAAGCCCGTTGGGGGCGGCATCATGACGCCTGCGAAGACCATGGCCATGCCACCCACCCCTGCCGCACCCACCCGGCCGACCGCACGCGGTCTCAGCGCCGCCCAGTGGCCGCTCGCGCTGACGGTGATGCTGTTCGCAGCGATGGCCGCGTATGGCTCGTTCGCCTACGAAGGCTTCTTCTCGGCGCAGGTCTTCTTGAACCTGCTGATCGACAACGCCTTCCTCGCGATCGTCGCGGTCGGCATGACCTTCGTGATCCTGTCCGGCGGCATCGACCTGTCGGTCGGCTCGTTGATCGCGCTGACGACGATGGTGCTGGCCACGCTGGTCGAGCGCCATGGTTGGACGGCCGTCGGCGCCATTCCAGCGGTGCTGTTGCTGGGCACGCTGTTCGGCGCCTTCCAGGGCCTGCTGATCCAGCGCTTCCGGCTGCAGCCTTTCATCGTCACGCTGGCCGGCATGTTTCTCGCGCGGGGGCTGTGCTACCTGATCAGCATCGACTCGATCAGCATCGGCAACGAAGGCTTCTCAGAGCTGGCGCAACAGCGCTTCGAGCTGTGGGAAGGCGCTTCGCTGTCGGTCGGTGCCTTGATCGCGTTGGTGGTGGTCGCGGTTGGTATCTACCTGGCGCATGGCACCGCGTTCGGCCGCACGGTCTATGCGATCGGCGGCAACGAGCAGTCGGCGCTGTTRATGGGCTTGCCCGTCGCGCGCACCACGGTGTTGGTCTACGCGCTGAGCGGCTTCTGCTCGGCGCTGGCCGGCGTGGTGTTCGCGTTCTACATGCTGTCGGGTTATGGCCTGCACGCGATGGGGCTGGAGCTGGACACCATCGCCGCCGTGGTCATCGGTGGCACCTTGTTGACCGGCGGTGTCGGCTACGTCGCCGGCACCTTGTTCGGTGTGCTCATCCTCGGCGTGATCCAGACGCTGATCAGCTTCGACGGCACCTTGAGTTCCTGGTGGACACGCATCGTCATCGGTGCGCTGCTGTTCGCCTTCTGCGTGCTGCAACGCCTGTTCGAAGCCGGCCGCGGCCGCGCGCCGCCATGACCGGCCCGCCAGCGGGCTAGACCCGCCCCACCCGTTCACTGACCTGGCTGATGCGAGGGATTTTCCCTGCGCAGGGCGACGCTTGCCTGCGCGCTTTTGACAACCCCAAGACGGAGACAACACGATGACCCGATTCAATCTTTTGCCGCGCGCCGCACTTTCGGCCACGGCCTGCGCCGCGGCGCTGCTGTGCGCCCCGGCGGCCCAGGCGTTCGACTACAGCGGCTACTTCCGCGCCGGCCCCGGTGCCACATCGGAGAAGGGCGTTTCGCGCGCCTGCTATGGCTTGTCGTGGCCCGGCCTGAAATACCGCCTCGGCAACGAGTGCGACATGTACGGCGAGTTCACGCTGGGCCACGACGTGAAGGTCGAAGGCATCGACGTGCGCGGCGTGCTGATGACCAACTTCTACAACCCCGCCACCGACTCCGGCGACGCCAAGCTCGGCATCGAGCAGATGTACGCCGAGATCAAGGGCGTCGATGTTGCGCCGACGACCGTGTTCTGGATCGGCAAGGAGCGCGGCCGCCGCGGTGACGTGCACATCGTCGACACCTTCTTCACCGAGATGAAGGGTGTCGGCGCTGGCGCAAAGGAGATCGGCGCCGGCCCGGGCAAGCTGGGCGTCGCGTACTACAAGACCGACGGCGACGAGGTCAATGCCGGCAATCGCCTGAACGCCGAGTTCTACGACTGGGGCGTCAACCCCGGTGGCAAGCTGAGCTTGGTCGGCACGCTGACCAAGGCGACCGAAGGTGCCAAGGGCGCTGCACTGTCCGTGCGCCATGTGCAAGACGGTTTCCTCGGCGGTGCCAACAGCTTCTGGCTGCAGTATGCGCAAGGCACCAGCTCGCTGAACAGCAACTTCGGCGACCTGCTGGCCGACAGCCGCACCAAGGCCTGGCGCATGGTCGAAAGCTTCCACTGGCAGCAGGGTGCATTCGGCGGCCAAGCGATCGCACTGTGGTCGCAGCAGCGCGCACCGGACGCGGTGACCGGCGACAGCAGCACGACGACCTCGATGTCGCTCGGCGGTCGCGTGTCGTACGCAGTCACGAAGAACTTCAAGCTGCTCGGCGAACTGGGGCTGTCGCAGGTCAAGCCCGAAGGCCAGAGCGCGCAGAAGCTGACCAAGTTCACCTTCGCGCCGACGCTGGCGACGGGCCCCGGCTTCTGGAACCGGCCCGAACTGCGCTTGTATGTGACGCACGCCAAGTGGAGCGGAGTCAACGGTGCGGTGGTCACCGGCGAGAGCGCGTTCGACGGCAAGGAGTCGGGCACCAGCTACGGCGCGCAGGTCGAGATCTGGTTCTGACCTTTGTGGAGAAGCGGGCGGTTTGACAAGCCGCGCGCTTGCCGCCAACGTCGCTGCAATGCTTCACCACGTTCATTGACCATGCCACCAGCCTTCATCGGAATCGATTGGGGAACCACCCACCGCCGCGCCTGCCTCCTGACGAGCGATGGTGAGTTGCTTGCGCAGCAGCACGACGACCAGGGCGCGCTGGCCTGCGCCGGCCGCTTCGGTGAGTCACTGCAGGCTCTGCTGGCGCAGTGGCCCGAGGCCGGCGATGACGTGCCGGTGGTGATGGCCGGCATGGTCGGCTCGGCGCTGGGCTGGCAAGAGGTGCCCTATGTCGATGCGGCAACGTCGTTGCGCCGGCTGGGGGCACGACTGGCCCCCGTGCGTGATGCGCCCGCCGGCCGCCGCTGGGCCATCGTGCCCGGCGTCTGCTGGCGTGGCGAGCACGGCAGCGTCGACGTGATGCTCGGCGAAGAAA
>NZ_JBFUGE010000110.1:0-15386 GCF_056403075.1 Ideonella sp. P3_A4
CTGCCGCTGGTCAACGACATCGCCGATTCGGTGTTCCGCAACCCGTCGGCGCTGGTCAGCCTGGCCCGGCTGAAGACGCAGGACGACTACACCTACCTGCACTCGGTGGCCGTGTGTGCGTTGATGATCACGCTGGGGCGCGAGCTCGGGCTGTCGGCCCAGGCCTGTCGCGAGGTCGGGTTGGCCGGGCTGATGCACGACCTGGGCAAGGCCGCGATGCCACTGGATGTGCTGAACAAGCCTGGCAAGCTGACCGACGACGAGTACACGCTGATGAAGACCCACCCGCTGCGTGGGCACGAGCTGCTGGTCGAGGGCCGCGGCGCACCCGAATCGGCGCTCGACGTCTGTCTCAATCACCACGAGCGGATGGACGGCAAGGGCTATCCAAGTGGCCTGCCGCCGGAGCGCATCAGCCAGTTTGCCCGCATGGGCGCGGTGTGCGACGTCTACGACGCGGTCACCTCGGACCGGCCCTACAAGACCGGCTGGGACCCGGCTTCGTCGATCGCTGCGATGGCCTCCTGGCAAGGGCACTTCGACCCGGTCGTGTTCAAGGCCTTCGTCAAGGGGGTCGGCATCTACCCGGTGGGCTCGTTGGTCAAGCTGCACTCCGGCCGTCTGGCGGTGGTGGTCGAGCAGAACCCGCAGAGCCTGGTGGCGCCGAAGGTCAAGGTCTTCTTCTCGACCAAGTCGAACATGCCGGTGTCATTGCAGATGCTGGATCTGGCCGGCGCCAACGACAAGATCGTTTCGCGCGAAGACCCGAAGGCCTGGGGCTTTCCGCAGCTGGACCAGCTGTGGGCCGGCGAGCTGGCACCGAAGCGCGGCTGATCGGTTGCGGGCCGCTCGCCCCGCCGGGGAAATCCCCTTGCTTGCACCGGCATAGGCCTTGCCTACACTGCGCCGGTTGCCCCCGCCTTCCGAGGGGCTCGAGGAGAACCCGACCATGCCCCGAACCTTTGTAGCGGCGCTGCTGGCGCTCGCGTTGGCCGCCGGCGCTGCCGGCACCGCCCAGGCCCAGACCTTCCGCTGGGCCAGCCGCGGCGACGTGCAGACGCTGGACCCGGTGTCGCAGAACGAGCTGTTCACCAACGCGATGAACGGACAGTTCTACGAATTCCTCGTTGCGCGGGACAAGCAGCTGAAGATCGTGCCCCAGCTCGCCACCGAGTGGAAGCAGGACGGCCCGCTGAAATGGACCTTCAAGCTGCGCAAGGGCGTGAAGTTCCACGAAGGCCAGAACTTCACCGCGGATGACGTGGTGTTCTCGGTCAACCGTGCGAAGGAAAAGACCTCGCAGATCGCCCACTACGCCAACGCGCTGGGCGAGCCGAAGAAGATCGACGACTACACGGTCGAATTCAACCTGTCGCAGTTCGACCCGATCTTCCTGGAGCACCTGAACACCATCTACATCATGAGCAAGACCTGGTGCGAGGAGCACAAGGTCACCAAGCCGCAGGACTTCACCAACAAGGAAGAGACCTACGCGGTGCTGCACGCCAACGGCACCGGCCCGTGGGTGCTGGCCTCGCGTGCGCCGGACGTCAAGACGGTGCTCAAGCGCAACCCGAACTACTGGGGCAAGATCGAAGGCAAYGYGCAGGAGGTGGTCTACACCCCGATCTAGAGCGACCCGACGCGGGTGGCGGCACTGATCTCGGGCGTGGTCGACTTCATCCTGGATCCGCCGTCCAACGACCTGGAGCGGCTGCGCAGCACCGACGGTGTGCAGGTCATCGACGGGCCCGAGAACCGCGTCCTGTTCATCGGGCTGGACCAGGGCCGCGACGAGTTGCTCTACAGCAGCGTGAAAGGCAAGAACCCGTTCAAGGACGTGCGGGTGCGCAAGGCGCTGTACCAGGCCGTCGATATCGAGTCGATCAAGTCCAAGCTGATGAAGAACCAGGCCACGCCGACCGGCGCGGTGATGCCTTCACCGCTGGGGGATTTCAACGACCCCGAGATCGAGAAGCGCCTGCCCTATGACCTGGCCGCGGCGCGCAAGCTGATGGCCGATGCCGGGTACGCCGATGGCTTCGAGGTCACGCTGGACTGCCCGAACGACCGCTACATCAACGACGAGAAGATCTGCGTCGCGCTGGCCGGCATGTGGGACAAGATCAAGATCAAGGTCCGCGTGAACACCATGCCCAAGGCCACCTACTTCCCGAAGCAGGAAAAGCTGGATGTGTCGATGTACATGCTGGGCTGGGGTGGCTCGATCACCGACGCGGAAACCACCTTCACGTCGATCTACCGCAACCGTGCTGCCGGCGGCATCGGCGAATACAACCGCGGCAACTTCAAGGACGACGAGCTCGACGCGCTCGTCGCTGCGTCGAGCAAGGAGCCCGACGTCGAGAAGCGCAAGGCCCTGATCAAGAAAGCCATGTTGCGCCACAACGAACAGGTCCACCACATCCCGCTGCACCGCCAGTTCATCCCGTGGGCCGCGCGCAAGAACGTGAACGTGGTGCACCGGGCCGACAACTGGATGGAGCTGCAGTGGGTCAGCATCAAGTGATGGCGGCAGTTTCGAGATGAGCAGGATGCCGCCAGCGGAGCGGCCCTTGTCAGTCGCTGTCGGCTCACCGAGCAAGGTGGGCCGTCGCGCGGGTGACGAGAAGAGCCATCCGTGCTTCGCAGTAGGCGATGCTGCGCTCACAATGAGCAGGTGCAGTGCATCCCGTTGCACCGCCAGTTCATCCCATGGGCTGCGCGCAAGAACGTGGCGGTAGTGCACCGGCCGGACAACCGGCTGGGGCTGCAGCGGGCATCGCTCAAGCAGCTCGATCGACACCAACGATTCATACCGAGGAGGAGAAATCCATGAATGCACGTTCTGCGGCGCGCGTGGGGCGCGCTCTGTCATGCCTGGTCGCCACTCTGGCGGTCTTCGCGCCTGTGGCCCAGGCGAACACACTCCAGGTGGTGGCCCAGTTCAGTGGCGGCGACGGCGCGTCGCCGTTGGCGGGCCTGGTGAAGACGAAGAGCGGGCAGCTCTTCGGCACGGCCGCGGAGGGGGGCAAGGTGGCGAACTGCGTGACCGGCTGCGGCACGATCTACCGCCTCACGCCTGCGATGAAGATCACCCCGGTCGTCAAGCTGTCGGGTGCCGGC
Source organism: Ideonella sp. P3_A4 (assembly GCF_056403075.1). Classification (NCBI taxonomy): domain Bacteria; kingdom Pseudomonadati; phylum Pseudomonadota; class Betaproteobacteria; order Burkholderiales; family Sphaerotilaceae; genus Ideonella; species Ideonella sp. P3_A4. Next base: position 3,127 of record NZ_JBFUGE010000110.1, read on the forward strand.
CGCTCGCCGGGCCACTTTCCGGCCGGCGGTCTGCTCGAGGCCGCCGACGGCTGGCTCTACGGCACGACGGCCTATTCGGTGGAACAGAGTGGCTGCCCGGATGGGTGCGGAACGGTCTACCGCACGGACGCGAAAGGCAACGTCACGACCGTCGCCCGGCTGACGCGTGAGGTCGGTGCCAACTCCTACAGCGAGCTGGTGCAGCTGGCCGACGGGACCTTCTACGGCACGGCCATGCGCGGTGGAACGTCCACCAATTGCATCGGCGGCGAATACGGCTGCGGCACCGTCTTCAGCGTGGCCGCGGACGGCAAGGTCAAGGCGCTGGTCCAGTTCGACGGCGCCAATGGCGCCTACCCCAGCGGACCACTGGTGGTCAAGAACGGCAACCTCTTCGGCACGACCTCCTACGGCGGCACCGACAATGCGGGAACGGTGTTCCGTGTCACGCCCGAGGGCAAGTTCAAGACCCTCGTGTCCTTCGATGACGCGGAGCACGGTCGAGGCCCATCGGGCGGCCTGGTCGTTGGTGCGGACGGCAACTTCTATGGCACGACTGTGCTCGGCGGTGAGTTCGATCACGGAACGGTGTTCCGTTTGACCCCCGGCGGCGTGCTGACGACGTTGGTTTCATTCCGTGGCCAGCCGGACGGCGGGCGCCCCGCGGGTCCGTTGACCCTCGGTTGGGACGGAAACTTCTACGGCGCGACCACCGAAGGCGGTGACATGGACCGGGGTACGCTGTTCCGGGTGACGCCGCAAGGGAGCCTCACCACCCTGATCACGATGGACGACATGTCGCCCTTTCCCAAGGGCCGCTTGCTCCAGGACGAGCCGGGCGTGTTCTACGGCGTTGCCGACACGTTCGGGGTGATCTACCGGCTCACGGTCGAATTCGCCGGCGACTAGACCTGTCTGCAAGACCCAGGCCCGTGCAAACGGGCCGTCCAGTCGGACCATCGCGCCCGCCGGGGCGCTTCCAGGTCCGCTGACCGAGGGTGACCGGCCGGTATCAGTCGCGCGTAGCGCGCTGCCGTACCCGGTCGAGATAGGCAAAGCCATCCGGCGGGCGGCCGCTGCGCTGTGATTCCCAGATCATCTCGCCCAGGCACTCCATCACCTCGTGGTGGGCGTCGTGCAGTGAGGCGCGTTTGGCGGTGAGCAGTTCGACCGCCTGGCGGATGCCGCTGGGCTGGTCGATCGAGACCTGTTCGCTGATCGTCAGGTGCATCGCCAGGTGCAGGAACGGATTGGTCTTGCCGCCCTCGACCGAGTAGGTGGCGGCCAGCGCGGCGTCGACATCGGCCAGGTCGCCGGCGTATTCGGGGTGTTCGTCGATCCAGCCGCTGGCCAGCACCTCGATGGCGGTCATCGGTGCGCGCTGTTTCTGCTTGGCGGCGACTTCGCAGAAGAATCGCCGTACGTCGTGCTGGGAGGGTTGGAACATTCGACAATTGTCGCCCCCGCAGCTTTCCCCTCAGCGCGCCATGCACGTCACCACCGAAGCCTTGTTCACGCAAGCCCGCACTGCAAGGGGCTATTTGCCGGACGAGGTGCCTGACGCCACGCTGCAGGCGATCTACGAGCTGATGAAATTCGGCCCGACCTCGGGCAACTGCACGCCGCTGCGCATCACCTTCGTGCGCACACCAGACGCGCGTGAAACGCTGGCGCAATGCATGAACCCGGGCAGCAACCAGGCCAAGGTGCGCGCTGCACCGGTGACCGCGATCCTCGGCACCGATTTGGCTTTCACCGACAAGCTGCCGCGCCTGTTCCCGAGCGCCGATTCGCAGTCCTGGTATGCCGGCAACCCGGCCAAGACCACCGATGCGGCGATCCGCAATGCGCACATCCAGGTCGGCTACTTCATCGTCGCCGCTCGCGCGTTGGGGCTGGATGCAGGGCCGATGGGTGGCTTCAACGCCGGTGCGGTCGACGCCGCGTTCTGGCCCAGCACGCCGAAGCGCAGCATCGTGATCTGCACGCTGGGCCATGGCGATGCGAGCCGGCTGCACCCGCGCGATCCGCGGCTGGATTTCGACGAGGCCTGCGCGCTCGTCTGAAGGTGATCACCGATCCCTGGTTCTACGCCGCGGCGGTTCCGGCCGTGGTGCTGATGGGGCTGTCCAAGAGTGGCTTCGGCGCCGGCTTCGGTGCGCTGGCGGTGCCGCTGATGGCGCTGGCCGTGCCGGTGCCTCAGGCCGCGGCCATCATGCTGCCGTTGCTGGCGATCATGGATGCGATGGGCAGAGTGTCCTGTCCCACCAATAGCTGCCATTGAGATTCGACCAGATGGTGATGATGGCGCGGCCGGACGGCTGGGCAGATACCCAGCGTATCTGCCCTGATGGCCGGGCGCGCGAGCGCGCCATCTGGTCGAACCCGAAGGGCGGGCCGAAATGGGGCGCTCGCAGCGCCGCCAAGCCAGGCTGATACCGTCAGGTATCAACCTGGCTCGTCGTCTCGCGATCATCCCCATTGCGGCCCGTCGCAATGACAGCTATTGGTGGGACAGGACACCAACCGCATTGATCCGCCAGCGCGACAAGGCCTTGGTGCGGCTGCTGCTGCCGGCGGGTCTGGTCGGCACCTTGATCGGCACGCTGCTGTTCGGCGTGTTGTCGGCCAAGACGGTGGCCGGCATCGTCGGCGTGGTCACGCTGGCGTTCCTGGCCATCCGGCTGGCCTTTCCACCGCGGGCCGATGCGCCACCGCCACCACGCTGGCTGGGTTGGCTGCTCGGTGCCACTTCGGGCTTCACCAGCTTCGTGGCCCATGCGGGCGGCCCGCCGGTCAGCTTCTATGTGCTGCCGTTGAAGCTGCCGCCCATGGTGTTCACTGCGACGATGTCGGTCTTCTTCGCGGCGATCAACGCCAGCAAGTGGGTGCCTTATGCCTGGCTGGGCTTGATCGACCTGCGCAACCTGTCGACTTCGCTGGCGTTGGCACCGTTCGCGCCGATTGGCGTGTGGCTGGGCCTGAAGGTTGTGAAGCGCATCGACGCGACCTGGTTCTACCGCCTGTTCCACATCGGCATGGCGCTCACCGGCAGCAAGCTGGTCTACGACGCGCTGCGTTAGCTACGTTCACGCGGCTCGCCTCGCATGGCAGCCGCAGCGGCCGACAGAGAGGTCTGTTCACGCGCTTCACATCTGCACACAGGCTTTGTAGGAGCATGCCGACAAACAGTGCGGCTGATGTCCCATGGTGCCGTCGCGGTGGTCGCGGCAAGCTGAAGCCATGGAAAAGACCACCTACCCCCCGACCAGCTATTCCCCCACCACGCCGGATGTGGACGCCTCGGTTGAAGCGTCTTTGTGGCAGCCGCCTTCCGCGTCAAACGGTGCCCCTTCCACGGCCGCCCAACAGTGGGAAGCCCAGTCCACCGGCAAACGCATCATCCCGGGGGTCGTCATTGGCATCGCCGTGGTTGCGCTGATCGTGGGCATGAACTACCAGTTCAAGCACAACGACAACGACACCACCTTGGCGCAGGGCCAGGCCAGCGAGTCGGTCATCAACGAAGCACCGCCGGCAGCCCCTCCTGCTCCTGAGGCTTCAACAGCGACGGCGCCCGCCGTTGAGACAGCGCCGGCAGTTGCTCCGCCTCCCGAGCCGGCTCCGGTCGTGAAGCCGCGTGCCGAGGCGGCACCTCCAGTCCATGCGCCCAAGCCCGCTCCGGCCGCCGTGACGCCGCGGGCGCCAGTTGTTCCGCCGGCTGACTCGGGCGTGCGCGCTCCGCTGCCAGAACCGACCCCCACGCCGGCCCCGGCACCCACCCCGGCCCCGAGCCCGCAGCCGCTGACCGATACGTCGCCGCAGCCACCGCTGCCGGTGCCAACACCGAGCCCCACGCCGGCTCCGCAGCCGACCCCTGAACCGGTCAATTCGAACTGACGGAGCCCTCACTCCCCCCAACGCCGCGCTCAGCGCGGCGTTGTTGTTTCAGCGTCGTCTTCGGCGTGCCAACCTTTGCCGCTGGGGTGTTCGGTACGTTGCGCGCGGTCTTGCGCAAACATCTCTTCCAGCTGTTGGCGCCCGGCTTTGGCCATCGCCATCAACCGCGCCTGGTCGCCGCGGTGCGGCGCCAATGCATACAGCTGCTCGATGCTGTGGCGGCGGAACTTCAGCGCCAGGGTGCGCGCGTGATGCGGCTCGAAGCCCAGCGTCTCCAGCACGCTGCGGCCCGACATCAAGGCCGAGTCGAAGGTCTCACGCTCGATGTGCGTGACGCCGCGCTTGTTCAGGTCGTACCAATGCTGCGCATTGCGGGCCCGCACCACCAGCGACAGGTTGGGGAAATGGGCCTGCGCCAGGTCGACCACCGCCAGGCTTTGCTCGATGTCGTCGATCGCCACCACCAGCACCTTGGCGCTGCCGGCGCCTGCGACACGCAGCAGGTCCAGCCGCGTGGCGTCGCCGTAGTACACGCGCCAGCCCCATTTGCGCAGGCTCTCGACCTGCTCGGCCGAGTGCTCCAGCACGGTGGCACGCAGGCCGTTGGCGAACAGCAGCCGGCCGACGATCTGCCCGTACCGGCCGAAGCCGGCGATGATGATCGGCGCGTCCTGCGCCTCGGAAATCGGGGCCAGGCCTCGGTCATCGGCTTGGCCCGAAGCGCGGCTGGCGCACCAGCGATCGGCGCCCACCAGCAGCAAGGGCGTCAGCAGCATCGACAGGGCCACCACCGCCACCAGCAGCGACGAGGTCTGGGCCTCGATCACGCCCGCCTGCGCTGCGGCCTGGAAGACGACGAAACCGAACTCGCCACCCTGCGCCAGCAGGATCACGAACACCGGCCGCTCGACCAGCGGAATCGGCATCAGCCGCGCCATCACCCCCAGCACCAGCGCCTTCAGCAGCAGGAAGGCGGCGACGAGGCCGGCCACCCAGCCCGGGTGCGCCCAGACGGCACCGAAGTCGATGCTCATGCCGACCGCGATGAAGAACAGCCCCAGCAGCAGGCCCTTGAAGGGCTCGAGGTCGGTTTCCAGCTCGCGGCGGTATTCGCTTTCGGCCAGCAGCACGCCGGCGAGAAAAGCGCCCAGCGCCATCGACAGGCCTACCGCCTGCATCAGCGCCGCGGTGGCCACCACCAGCAGCAGCGAGGCAGCGGTGAAGATCTCAGGCGTCTTGCTTTGCGCGATCCAGCGCAGGGCGGGCCGCAGCAGCAGCCGGCCGCCCAGCACGATGGCGGCAATCACCGCGACGGCCTTCAGCGCACCGAGCCAGCTGCCGCCTTCGCCGCTGCCACCCCCAACCGCCAGCAAGGGCACCAGCGCCAGGATCGGGATGGCGGCGATGTCCTGGAACAGCGCCACGCTGAGCACGCTCTGGCCCGAGGTGGTCGACATCAGGTTGCGCTCGGCCAGCACGCCCAGGCCGATGGCGGTGGACGACAAGGCCAGCCCCAGGGATGCGACCAGCGCCAGCCGCCAGTCGGCGCCCAACGCGACCGCGACACCGCACATCAGCGCGGTCGCCCCCAGCGTTTGCACCGCACCCCAGCCGAAGATCGGCCGGCGCAAGGCCCACAGCCGGCGCGGCTCGAGTTCCAGCCCGACCAGGAACAGCATCAACACCACACCGAACTCGGCGAAGTGCAGCATCGCCTGCGGGTCGGTCACCAGCTTCAGGCCCCAGGGGCCGATGACGATGCCGGCGGCCAGGTAGCCGATGATCGAGCCCAACCCGGCCAGCCGGGCCAGCGGCACGGCCAGCACCGCGGCGCCGAGGTAGACCAGGCTGGTCAGCAGCCAGCTCGTCGTGTGTACTTCTTCCATCGCGCGGGACTTTCAGTCTTCTTCGGGGCGGTCGGTGGCRGGCACGAAGCAGGAGGTGTCGACCTCCAGTTCGGCCAGTTCAGGCCAGTTCGGGTAGCGGGCCAGGCGCTCGGCGTACATCGCTGCATGGTTTTGCACGGTGTCGTCGTCGACCCGGTGCGCCGCGTGCAGCACCAGCGGCGGCAGGAAACGCATGCCGGCCAGCGCAGCGGTCTGTTCGGCCGGCGGCCAGAAAGCGTCGATGAAGTGGCGGTTGTGGCCGCTCGGGTGGTAGGCATCTTCGCCGCCACCGGTGCTGACCACCAGCCACAGGTCTTTGCCGCGCAGCGCATTGCCGCCCGGGCCATAGGCCCAGCCGAAGCCGAACACCTCGTCCAGCCACAGCTTCAGCAGCGCCGGCATGCCGTACCAGTGAAAGGGAAACTGCCAGACGACCAGCTTGGCCTGCGCCAGCACGGCGCGCTCGGCCTCGATGTCGATCAGGTAATCCGGGTACAGGCGGTACAGGTCACGCACCTGGGCGCGGCCGGGCGGCAGGGCGTGGGCCAGCTGGAGCAGGGCGCGGTTGACGCGCGAGTGCTCCAGCCGCGGGTGGGCCACCAGCACGACGATTTCAGGCGCAGCAGGGTCAGGTGAGGGCATGGGCAGGCAGGATTGGGGCGCCCGCGGGGCGGGCCGCGCCGCCGGGGTTCATCCGGGGCAGGGGCCGGCGGGCTGGCCGTTACCATACCTTCGAATCTGGAGCCCGGGTTGCGAAGCCCGGGTCGCCCTGGCCACAACAGGAGACGAGAGCGCATGCCGGTGATCGCGATCGCAAATCCCAAAGGGGGCGTGGGCAAGAGCACGCTGGCCACCAACCTGGCCGGGGCGCTGGCGCGCCAGGGCCACGCGGTGATGCTGGGTGACCTCGATCGCCAGCAGTCTTCACGCCAATGGCTGACCCTGCGGCCACCGGCGGCGCCGGCCATCGCCAGCTGGGAGATTCGCGAAGACACTGGCCAGGTGCGCCCGCCCAAGGGCACCACCCACGTCGTGGTCGACACGCCGGCGGGCCTGCACGACAAGAAGCTGAAGGCTTTGCTGAACCTGGCCGACCAGTTGCTGGTGCCGCTGCAGCCCAGCCTGTTCGACATCCAGGCCACCCACGCCTTCCTGGCCGAGCTGCGCGGCCACCCACGGGCCGCCAAGATCCGCATCGGCCTGGTCGGCATGCGGGTCAAGGACCACACCATCGCACAGGAGCGGCTGCAGGAGTACGTGGCCACGCTGCCGGCGCCGATGGTGGCGACGATCCGCGACACGCAGAACTACGTGCACCTGGCCGCCCACGGGCTGACGCTGTGGGACGTGGCGCCCAGCCGTGTCGAGCGTGACCTGGCGCAATGGGAGCCGTTGCTGGCCTGGGTGGCTGCGTGACGGCACAGATCGCGCACCTGGCCGATCTGGCAGGCCGCATCGGCGAAGTGCTGGGCGTCAGCGACTGGATCACGGTCGACCAGGCCCGCATCGACCGCTTTGCCGAAGCGACCGGCGACCACCAGTGGATCCATGTCGACCCGGTTCGCGCAGCTGCCGGCCCGTTTGGCGGCACCGTGGCGCATGGGTTCCTGACGCTGTCGCTGCTGCCCTGGTTCTTCGACCACGGCTTCGTGGTGAACGACACGCAGATGGGCCTGAACTACGGTCTGAACAAGGTGCGCTTTCCGGCTCCGGTGCCGGTGAACAGCCGGCTGCGGGCGCAGTTCAAGCTGCTGGCTTACGAGCCGATCGATGGCGGCGCGCAGTTGCTGGTCGAGGCGACGATCGAGCGTGAAGGCGCCACCAAACCAGTGTGCGTGGCAGAGTCATTGACCCGCCGTTTCGTTTGACAGCTACGATCCCAAACTGAGCGCCCCAGGGCTCGGCAAGCCGAGCCCGCCCCCGAGGGGATCAAAGAACTCGGGAACGGCCCTTCGTTTCTTTGAGAGACCCACAGAGCCACAAGCCCTTGATGAAAGTCCTGCTGGTCGATGACCACCCCCTGATCCTGTCCGCGCTGAAGGCCATGATCGAGAACCTGAGCCCCGGCGTGGTGGTCAACGCCGTGTCGAGTGCGAAAGAGGCCCGCTTCACGCTGCGCGTGCAGCAAGACCACGACCTGATGCTGCTCGACCTGCAGCTCGGCGACGCCAACGGCTTCGAGCTGCTGACCGAGGTGCGCCAGACCGACCCCGACCTGTCGGTGGTGGTGCTGAGTTCATCCGACCGCGCGAGCGACGTGATCCAGGCGATCGACCTCGGCGCGATGGGCTTCCTGCCCAAGCGCATGACGACCGAAGACCTGGCCGATGCACTGCGCCTGGTGATGGCTGGCGGCATCTTCGTGCCGACGATGACCGTCAACCCGGTGCGCGACGCCGATGAGCCAGCGCCTGCCTCGTCCCACGCTGCCCCGACAGTCCCTGACAGCCTGCCGTCCTTCGAAGAGCTGGGCATCACGCCCCGCCAGGCCGACGTTCTGACACTGCTGCTGCAGGGCAAGTCCAACAAGGACATCGCCCGCCGCCTCGGCTTGTCGGTCGAGACCATCAAGGACCACGTGCAGGCGGTGCTGCGCGCGCTGGGCGTCAGCTCGCGCACGCAGGCGGTGCTGGCGGTGGGGCAGATGACGCAGAAGCGGCGCAGCCGCTGAGCCTTCTTCGCTGTCTCCGCGGTACGTCCCAAAAGCGAGTTAGGGGTGTGCTGCCCAGCGACGCGGCCCTAAAGTCGGCGCGGGGTGCACCCCAACTGAACACATGCTTCCACAGGTGCAGATCTTGAGACGCACGACGACGCACGCCATTCGATGCCTCTTGCTGGCACTGTCGGGCGCCGCCAGCGTCGCCGCCGCGGCGGAGTTGCCGCGCTACAGCTGCCAGCGGCTCGGGGGTTCTGAACTGCGCGGCCAGCTCACCTATTCCGGTGGCATCAACAGCCTCGGCGAGGTCGCCGGCACGGGCCAGTTCAGCCGCCAAGAGGCGGTGCTCACGGCCGCGCACTGGCAAGGTGACGGCAGTGTTGACTTCCTGGTTCGCAGCCACCGGAATTCCGGTGCCTACAGCATCAATGACGCGGGACAGGTCGTCGGCTATGTGACGCTAGCCGACGGTGGAACGCGGCCGGCCGTCTGGGCCAACGGCCAGGCTTCTCTGCTGCCGACGCTGGCCGGACGCAAGGGCTCTGGCGTTGCCGTTTCAGTCAACAACCAGGGCCAGATCGCAGGCGTCAGCAGCATGCGGTGGGTGGGTCGATGGCGCCAGCGCGCCACGCTGTGGGAGCACGGCAAGGCGATCAACCTCGGCACGATCGACCCGAACTTCGACAGCCGCGCGATTGCCATCAACGACCGCGGGGTGGCGGTGGGCTTCAGCGACGTTGCCGACAACGGACGCCGTGCGGTGCAGTGGAGCGGCCATGTGATGACCGAGCTGGCGCCGCTGCGAGGCGGGGCACGATCCGAAGCGTTGGGTCTCAATCGCGACGGCGTTGTCGTCGGTGCGAGCAACACCGCCGACAACGTCTACTACCTACGGGCGGTGGCCTGGCAGGATGGCCAGGTGCTCGACCTCGGAACCTTGCCTGGCGATTTGGACAGCCAGGCCGAGGCCATCAACGCCCAAGGTGTCATCGTCGGCCAATCGAGCATCGGGTTTGGCCCGTCGACGGCGGTGGCGTGGTTCGGCATCGACGCCGCGCCGGTGGACCTGAACGGCTTGATCGCCGATGGCGGCTGCCACGACGATGACGGGAACGTTCGCCTGTTGTCCGAAGGAACCGGCATCAATGAGCAGGGCGCCATCGCCGCCACTTCGTACACCGCGGCCCCGAACGGTCGTGTGCAGGTCATGGCGTTCAGGCTCACGCCGCTTTGAACGGGGGCTGGGCGGCGCGGGCCAGGGCTGGCCCCGTGCGCCGTCGGTGTCAAGTGGGCGTGTACGCCAACCTGACGTAAATCGGCGCGAACGCCTCGGCCTGCGTCAACTCGAGCAGGCGCTCCCGCGCCAGCTCGAGCATCGCGATGAAGGTGACCACCATCACCGGCGCGCCGCGGGTCACGTCGAACAGGTCCTGGAATTCGACGAAGCGCTGGCCTTGCAGGCGGCGCAGCACCGAGCTCATGAACTCGCGCACCGACAGCTGCTCGCGCGAGATCTTGTGGTGCTGGTGCAGTTTGGCGCGCTTGATGATGTCGGCCCAGGCGTCGCGCAGTTCGTCCACTGACACGTCAGGAAAGCGCGGGGCCAGCGACTGCTCGACGGTGACCTGGGCGCGCAGGTAGTCGCGGCCCAGCTGGGGCAGCGCGTCCAGCCGCGCGGCGGCCAGCTTCATCTGCTCGTACTCGAGCAGGCGGCGGACCAGTTCGGCGCGCGGGTCTTCGGGCTCGGCGCCGTCGTCGGTCTTCTTCGGCGGCAGCAGCATGCGCGACTTGATCTCGATCAGCATCGCCGCCATCAAGAGGTAGTCGGCCGCCAGTTCCAGGTTCTGCTTGCGGATCTGGTCGACGTAGCGCAGGTACTGGCGCGTGACATCCGCCATCGGGATGTCGAGGATGTTGAAGTTCTGCTTGCGGATCAGGTACAGCAGCAGGTCCAGCGGGCCCTGGAAGGCCTCGAGAAAGACCTCCAGCGCGTCGGGCGGGATGTACAGGTCGGTCGGCAGCGCGAACAGCGGCTCGCCGTACAGGCGGGCGACGGCAATGCCGTCCACCACCTGGGGCAGGTCCACCTCGGGCGCTGACGGCGGCGGCAAATCCGCCTTTGGCGCGCTGGCCGCGCGGCTCACTTCGGCTGGGTCTGGTAGACGTAGGCCTGCTGGGCGACGCGGGCGGCGTCGAACTCGGACTGGGCCTCACGGTCCTGCGACCGGTCCCACAGCAGGGCGCGGCCGGCGCGCTGTTCGGCTTCCAGGGTCGGGCGCTTGGCCTTCAGCTCATCGATGAACTGGGAGACTTCGGACTTGTAGGGTTTCCAGAACAGCGGCATGGCAAGGGGGCGGGTGGGCGCGGACGAAAGGTGCATTTTAGCCGGGCAGGCCGCCGGCGCCGGACCTGGGGTCGGCGGCCAAAGGGGCATCGGCCACGGTCGGCACGATGTTCTCGGCGCCGAGCATCGCTTCGAAGCCGGAACGCCGCAGCAAGCCCATCGGTTGCTCGTTGACATTGGCCAGCACCAAGGCGATGCCACGCCGCTTCAGCGCCACATGCAGTTGCGACAGCGCGTCCAGCCCCGAGGTGTCCATCGAGATCAGCCGATGCATCTCCAGCACCACGGCGCGGGTGCCGGGCGGGATCTGGCCCGGCAGCGCCTCGATCTTGCCGACCGCGCCGAAGAACAGCGAACCGAACAGCTCGAACACCTGCACGCCCGGCTGCAGCTCGCCGCTGGCATGCGGCGTGACGCGGAACAGCGTGCTCATGCGGTAGATGAAGAAGGCGCAGGCGGCCAGCAGCCCCATCTCGACCGCCACCGTCAGGTCGAACACGACCGTCAGCACAAAGGTGCCGACCAGCACCACGCGGTAGGGCAGCATGAAGTGCCGCAAGCGGGCGAACTCGTGCCACTCGCCCATGTTCCACGCCACGAAGAGCAGGATGCCGGCCAGCGCCGCCAGAGGTACATGCAATGCCAATGGAGCCGCCGCCAGCACGACCACCAACAGCGTCAGCGCGTGCACGATGCCGGCCACCGGGCTGGCGGCACCGGCCCGCACGTTGGTGACCGTGCGAGCGATGGTGCCGGTGGCCGGGATGCCGCCGAAGAAGGGGACGATGAAGTTCGCCACGCCTTGCGCCATCAGCTCCTGGTTCGGGTCGTGGCGTGGCAGGCCGCTCAGGGTGTCGGCCACCCGGGCACAGAGCAGCGATTCGATCGCGCCGAGCAGTGCGATGGTCACGGTCGGGATCACCAGCTGCTTCGCGGTGGCCCAGTCCAGCGCCGGCAGCGCGAAGGCCGGCAAGGTTTGCGGGATGCCGCCGAAGCGGGTGCCGATGGTTTCAACCGGCAGCGTGAACAGCTGGGCCAGCAGCGTGGCACCGACCAGCGCGACCACGGTGCCGGGCACCTGCGCGGCATGGCGGCGCCATTTCTGCAGTGCGCCGACCGGAGCGATCGGCATTGTGTAGCTCTTGGGCCAGAGCACGACGACGCTTAAGCTGGCCAGCCCCAGCACAAAGGCCCAGGGGTTGAAGCTGTTCAGGTGTTTGGCCAGCACGCTGAGCTGGATGAAGAAGTCGGCCGGCAGCTTGTCGATCTGCAAGCCGAGCAGGTCCTTCAGCTGCGACAGGCCAATCAGCACCGCGATGCCGTTGGTGAAGCCGATCACGATGCTGACCGGGATGTAGCGCACCAGTGCGCCCAGACGCAGCAGCCCCATCACGAACAGCAGCACGCCGGCCAGCGAGGTGGCGATCATCAGGTTCGCCACGCCGTAACGCTCGACGATGCCGTAGACGATGAC
>NZ_JBFUGE010000111.1:0-15303 GCF_056403075.1 Ideonella sp. P3_A4
ATGCTGACCTGCGGCACCTACGACGCGGCGGGCGACTTCGCCTACCGCGTCGGCATCCCCTGCAAGAGCGGCGTCGGCGGCGGCATCGTCGGCCACATCCCGGGCCGGCTCGGCGTCTGCGTCTGGTCGCCCGAGCTCGAACCCTCGGGCAACTCACTGGCCGGCAGCCACGCGCTGGAGCGCTTCACGACGCTGACGGGGCAGTCGTTGTTCTGAGGTGTGGCCCAAAGCGCCGCAGCCTGCGCAAACTCGGGCGTGCCGGTGGGGCGCGAGGGCGCGCCGACACCGCCGTCAAGGCTGCGGCGGCAACTCAGAAAAGAGCTGCAGTTCGCCGTTGGCAATGACCACGGCCAGCGCCGTATCGAACGCCGCGTAGATCGTCACGCCGTCACTCGATCTTTGTCCCTGCGACAGGCCGGGGTTCGCACCAGGTACCGGCAACATCGAGGCGGATTCGTCCACGGTTGCCGAGTTCGCTGTTGTCCAGTTCGCGAGATAGTTGGCGGCCGATATTCGTGCCCAGCCCCAATCACCCCTCGTGTTGGTCCCGAAGGCGCCGAGTTCCTCCGCCCGACCCTGGACCGCGATGCCCACCTGCAGGCCATGGAAGTCGGGGCTTGTGTCGGCGCGAAGGAAGACGAGCGAGCTGCCGGACTTCGCGACCTGGAACGTCTGGCTGTCGCCGTGGATCGCGTCGACCCCGGTGAAGATGCCGTCGACGACGGTCAGGTCGTAGTGGCGCAGCGACGCGGCGGGGCAGTTCTCTGTAGAGAGAAGCGAGTCGGCACACGTCGTCAACGTATTTCCCTCGAACCGTGCCGCGAAAGCGCGCGTCTGGCGAGCACCTCCACCGGCGAAGTCACTCGCGAACATGTTGAACGAGAGCCCGTCGAGCTCTGCCGCGGCGGTAACGAATCGACGGGCAGCGATGAAGGGCTCCGGCCCGCCATTGGCATCGATCTGGCCTATCAACACGTCGAGCCCTGTGCCGAACCGGACGCCGTTCGACGACAAATAGCTGCCATCGTCCAGCTTGTGGATGGGTGAGGTTTCGCCATCGTCCAGCGTCAAGGTGTTGCCCATCATCTCCAGCGTGGCGTTCGAAAGACCACCTCCGCTGCCGTAGATGCGATAGGTGCCGGAGCGCGCATCAGCCACCACGGCGCCATGGCCCGTGGCGCTCACGCTGTCAAGACGGCGCGACGACTGGACGATAAAGCCATTCTCGAAAGTCGAAGTCACGGTGTAGTAGACAGCCACCGCCACGTCGAAGGTAAGCGAGCTGCCTGCAGGCATCACCGGCGTGGTCCATGGGCCCGGCGTCAAGTCCGGGCAAGTAGCGCCACCCCGGGCGCTGCAGGTCGCCGAGCGGAAGCCCGTCTTGGCGTCGTCCGTGAACTCCAGGAACTCGACATCCCTCACCTCGTGCGAGGAGGGGTTGGTGACCGTGATCAGGAAGTGCGAATCCTCGCCGCGGACGGCTGCTGGCGCATCGGTGGAGGTGACTGTCAGCTCCATCCGCGGCGGCGGGTGCGTCGGCCCATCACAGGCGGACAGGCCAGCGGCGGCAACAGCCACCACGACGAACGCGCGCGCAGCGCACAGAAGTGCGCGCCAAGACACCAATTCCATATCACCCTCCCTCAAATGCGTCTGCAGCCCCTCGACATGGGGACCGTCTGCGCGGTGGTGGGGCGGATCTTAGCGGGCGCCCCTTACAGCGGCGGCGCTGCTCAGGGCACCAGCGCTTCGTACGCCCCGATGTCATAGGCGCCCAGCTTCGGCCGGCGGCGTGATTCCAGGTCGTCCTTGACCAGCGCCGAGACCGCGCCGCTGCCGGCGTTGATGGCCGGGCTGCCGGCGTGAAGGTGGAAGTCGCTGCCGGCTGCGACGAACTTCGGGTCCGCCGCCACGGGGGCCTGCGCAAAGTCGGGCACGCCCTCCATACCGCCGAACCACAGGTCGTTGCTCCAGCTGCCTTCTGTGCCACCAAAGCCCACCGAGCCACCGGTGTACCGCGTGCCTGGCGCCGGCCGCAGGATGTTGTTGACGAAGTCGACCGAGCCGGCCTTCAGCCCCCAGTCGTTCGACAGCGTGCCGTAGAAGTCCGACGCCCCCTTCAGGCTGGTGTTGAAGAAGGTGTTGTTGTAGACCTTGGCGCCCTTCAGGTCGACGCTGTTGATGCGCAGGCCGGAGTACTGGGTGTTGAGCACCAGGTTGTCGAACACGCGGATATTGCTGCCGCTGCCGTCGGCCAGGTTGATGCCGTGCTTGCCGACACCGTCGACGACGTTGTGGTGGAAGCTGACGTTGTTGGTCACCTGCGAGAAACCGCCGTTGGTGTAGATCTGCAGCCCGTTGCCACCGGTGATGCGCTCGAAGACGTTGAAGCCGATGTCGTAGCGGCCGTCGTCGTCGATGTAGATGCCGTGGTTCTCCAGCGGGTTGGTCGGCCGGCCTTTCGCGCAAGCGATGTCGTGGATGTGGTTGCCGCGGATCACCACGCCGAGGCCTTCGCCACTGATGCCGGCGGCCTTGGCGTTGTTCGGCGCCGCCAGCGTCGAGGGCCAGGGGCCGATCTCGTTGTTCGTGATCTGCCACGGGCCGGCGCTGTACTGCAGGTTGATCGGCGCGGCGTCGCTCTTGGCGGTCGCGTCCACCTCGATGCGCAGGTTCGAGATCGCGATGTACTCGCCGGAGACACCGCGGATGGCCGACCAGGGGCCCTGGATGCCGCCACGCTGGTTGGCCGGCGTCACGTAGTGAACGTCTTCAGGTGCGTTGGCGCCGATCGGGCCCGGGTAGCGCGTGAAGTGGATCCAGCCGGTGCCCGCGGCGCCGGTGGGCGCTGAGCCCTTCTTGCTCGGGTCGTTGCCAAAGCGCAGCCAGGTGCCGTCGATGCCCAGCGTGTCTTGCCAGGTGCCACCGCGCAGCACCACCTGGTCGCCGGCACGCAGCGCGCCATAGGCACCGCCGGCGTTGTCCTGCAAATGGCGCCAGGGGTGGTTGATGTCGTTGGCGGCCGCGGTGGCGTCATTGCCGCTCAGGGCCACGAAAAGAACGCGGCCGGGGTTGGGGGTGAAGGTCACGTCGACATTGCTGGYCACGCCGTCCACGAGCACGCGCACCGGCCACGCCTGCCCGGCGGCTTTGCCGGTGAGTGCACCCACCTGCACAGTCAATTGCTGCAGGCCTAATCGATCGGCCACCTGCGAGGGGCCGAGGCTGCGGTAGTTGGCCACCTCGACGCCGCCGATGGTGACCTTGGTGCGCGTACCCAGCCCGTCGGGGCTGCCGAAGTTGCGGCCGAAGATCGACAGGTAGGCGCCTTGGTTGCCTTCACCGCCGCTGACCGGGCCACTGGGCACATCGGTGAAGACGACCCGCGGGGCGGCGGCCATCGCGGTCGACACCATCACGAATGCCGCGGCCAGGCCGCGCAGCACGACAGAGGCACCACGGGCCGACGCCCGACGCCAAACACTCGACACCTRCATGAGTCATCCCCAATGGGCCGTTATGGCCGGGCTCGCATGCTAGGCCTGCCGCGCGCCGGCCGCGGTATCAGGGTGTAAACGTTTTCTCCCAGGTGGTGAGCGCACCAAAGTACCGGAGAAACCAGAAGGTTCAGGCTTTGGCCTCCGCCTCCTGCAGCAGCCGCCACATCACCTTGCCCGAGCCCGACTTGGGCAGCGTGTCGGCGAACTGCACGATGCGCGGCACCTTGTAGATCGCCATGTGGTCGCGGGCCCAGTCGATCACGTCCTGCTCGCTGACCTTGCCCTTGGCCTCAGCTCGCAGCACGATGATGGCTTTGACCGTCTCGCCGCGGTAGGCGTCCTTCGCGGCGATCACGCAGGCCTCGGCGACCGCCGGGTGGCCGTACAGCAGCAGCTCGACCTCGGACGGCCAGACCTTGTAGCCGCTGGCGTTGATCATGCGTTTGAGCCGGTCGGTCAGGAAGAAGTAGCCGTCTTCGTCCATGCGGCCCAAGTCACCGGTGCGGAAGTAGGGGCGGCCGCCCTTCTCGACGAACGCGGCCTCGGTCGCGTCGGGGTGCTTCCAGTAGCCCTTGAAGACCATCGGGCCGCTGGTGATGATCTCGCCGACCTCGCCGGCGGGCAGCTCTTCCAGCGTCTCGGGGTCGACCACCATCGAGTCGACGCCAAAGATCGGCATGCCCAGGCACTGCAGCTTCGCGCGTTCGGGCGGGTTGGCGTGGCTCGGCGCCGCGGTCTCGGTCAGGCCATAGCCCTCGGCGAATGCGAGGCCGAATTCGTCGAGCAGGCGCTGCGCCACCGCCTCGGGCATCGCCGCGCCGCCGCCTGAGAGGTAGATCAGGCTCGACAGGTCGAAGCTCTTGTAGTTCGGGCTGCCGAACAGGTCGATGATCATCGTCGGGATGCAGGTCCAGTGCGTGACCCGGTAGTGCGAGATCAGCCGGCCGGCGAGCTCGCGGTCCCAACGCGGCAGCAGCACCATCGTCACGCCGGTCATCACCGAGCCGATCACGCCGTACATCATCCCGGTGATGTGGAACATCGGCACCACCGCAAGGCTGATCGACTCTGCGGTCGCGTAACCCCAGAGCGCCCCGCCCACCGCATTCGGCAACAGCGTGCGGTGGGTGTGCATGCAGCCCTTGGGCAGGCCGGTGGTGCCCGAGGTGTAGGGCAGCAGCACCATGTCATCGACCGTGGCGGTCGGCGGGCCGGCAGGTGCCAGGCGGGCACCGAGCGCATCGGCCCAGCGCGTGGCGCCCACAGGCAGCGGCGGGTCGGCGCGCAGCCATTGCTCGATCGCCGGCTGCGGCGTCAAGGCCAGGTCAAAGGTGGCAGGCAGCGTGTCGGCATAGCGCGTCACCAGCATCGCTTTCAGGCGCTGCGCCTCGGGCAGCCGGGCATCGGCCTCGGCCACGATGCCGGCCAGGTCGGCGGCACAGATCACCACCTTGGTCTCGGGGTCGGTGATGTAGTGGCCGAATTCTTCGACCCGGTTCATCGGGTTCACCGGCACCACCACCGCATCGGCGCGCATCACCGCATAGAACGCGACCACGTACTGCGGGCAGTTCTGCAGGTACAGCGCGACGCGATCGCCCTTGCGCACCCCTTGCGCCTGCAGCCAGCCGGCCAGCGTCTCGGCCTGGGCTTTCAGCTCGGCATAACGCATCGGCTGGCCCAGGAACCATGTGACGACCTTGTTCGGGTAGCGCGCGGCCGTGACCTCGAGGTTGAACCACAGCGTGGTCTCGGGCACGGTCAGCTCCAGCGGCAAGCGGCGCGGCCAGTGCTTCAGGTGCGGGCGATGGGCAGGGGTCATGGTGGGCAGGTCCAACAAGGGGCGGGCAGCATGAACAGGCGCCGATGATGGCGCAGCGATGCACCGGTATAGCCCGGCTGGCCCAGGCACGCCATCGGGAGCACCCGAGTGACCCCTGTCGCACTGGCGACAAAAGACTCGCCGCCAAGGCGCGCCAGCGCTACATTCGGACGGACCAGTCCTGCATTCCTGAGCGCACCGAGATTCCCTTCGTTTCCTTGAGCGAACGCACTGCCATCAACGATGACGACCCTGCCTTGCGTGATCGACATCGAGGCCTCGGGCTTCGGCCGCGGCAGCTACCCGATCGAGGTCGGCTTCGTGCTGCCCGATGGCTATGCGCGCTGCACGCTGGTCCGCCCAGGGGAAGACTGGACCCACTGGGACTGCAGCGCCGAGCGCCTGCATGGCCTGACGCGCGAGCTGCTGCTGCGCCACGGCCGGCCCGCTGGCGAAGTGGCCTCCCTGCTGAACGAACACCTCGGCGGCTGCAGCGTCTACTGCGACAACTGGGCTCACGATTACGCCTGGCTTGCCCGCCTGTACGACAGCGCCGAATTGACGCCGGCCTTTCGCCTGCGCCATCTGCGTGAGCTGTTGAGCGAACAACAGATCGAGCGCTGGGATGCCGCCTGTGCCCGGGCCCGGGCGGGCCTGCGCATCGACCGCCACCGCGCGAGCAACGATGCCCGCGTGCTGCAAAAGGCGCTGAGCAGCCTGCACGCGGGCGACAACGCCCCGCCCTGCGCCGCACCGCCGCAATCGCCCCCGCGCGCCGCCTAGAATTCTTCGGATCATCGATGGATGCGGGTCTGCCGCATCGCTTTTTCCATTTCGTCCATGCCATGCGCCACCCTTTGTTGAGCCGCCGTCAATGCCTGGTGGGTCTGCTGGCCTGCGGAGCCACCCGCGCCGCCGACGCCGGGGCGCCACCGCCGCTGGCCCCGCCGCAGGGCAAGGTCGTCTTGTCGATCAGTGGCCAGGTCAGCCGCACCAACGCCCCCAGTCGGGCCGACTTCGACCTCGACATGCTGGCCGCGCTGCCTCAGCGCCAGCTCGTCACCCACACCCCCTGGCACCAGGGGGCACAGACCTTCACCGGCCCGCTGTTGCGCGATGTGCTGGTGCAGGCCGGCGCCAGCGGCAAGCTGCTGGTCGCGGTCGCGCTGAACGATTACCGCTGCGAAATCCCCAGCGACGACACGATGCAGTTCGACGTGGTGCTGGCCCGGCTGCAGAACGGCGAGCCGATGCGGGTGCGCGACAAGGGCCCGCTGTTCATCGTCTACCCTTTCGACAGCGACGCGAAACTGCGCTCGGACCGCTACTACGCCCGCGCGGCCTGGCAACTGCGCAGCCTGATCGTGCAGCCGTGAACCCTGCCCGACGGCCCATAAGGGCGCGCACCGGTGAGTGCTGCGAGCCGAGGGCCATCGAAGCTCGCCATGAGTGACCCCCAACCCGGCCTGTTCGCCCGCTGGCGGCGATGGGCCGCGCGCCGCCTGGTCTGGGGCGTCGGCACGGTGCTGATCGGCATGCTGCTGGGCACGGCCTGGCTGCAAGCCCGGCTGGACGGCCTGATCGGGCAGGCCGCGACCCTGGCCGACAACAACATCACCTGGAGCTTCTTCCAGCTCGAAGCCGAATTCCACGCGCTGCAGGACGCCTTGCATGCGCTGCCCACCGACCGGCCAGCACCACCCGAGCTGGCCGCGCGCCTGCGTGAGCGCTACGAGCTGTTCGTCAGCCGCATCACGCTGGTCGACCCGCAGCAGGTGCATGCCGAACTGCCCAGCACGCCGCAGCACCTGGCAACGCTGGGGCGCTTGAATGCCTTTGTGCACCGGGCCGATCCCTTGCTGTCCGACGAGGTCAGCACGCCGCTGACACCGGCCGACGTGGCCAGCTTGCAGACTGACCTGGACGAGCTGACGATGCCGGTGCACGGCCTGTCGCTGATGTCCAGCCAGATGACCGTGCGGCGCGGCGAGCAGCGGGACCGCGCGCTGCACGAACACCAGCGCACGACCCTGGCCCTGACGCTGCTGCAGGCGCTGGCCACCATCGGCTTCGCCTTGCTGCTGATGCAACAGCTGCGCGCGGCCTCGCGCCGGCAGGCTGAGCTGGCCGAACTCGCCCAGGGGCTGGACACGGCCCGAGCCGCAGCCGAGGTGGCCAACGAGAGCAAGAGCGTTTTCCTGGCCAACATGAGCCATGAGCTGCGCACGCCCTTTAATGGCGTGCTCGGCATGCTGAGCCTGCTCGACGACAGCCGGCTCGACGATGCCCAGCGCCGCTCGCTGCGCACTGCCCGCGAATCGACCGAGCACCTGCTGGCGCTGCTGAACGACATCCTCGACGTCTCGCGGCTGGAGCATGGCCGGCTCAGCCTGCACCTGGCGCCGGTCGACCTCGCCGCGCTGATCCAGGCGGTGCAGACGGTGATGGCGCCGGCAGCCGAAGCCAAAGGCCTGGCGTTGACGGTGCAGATCGAGCCCGGCACCCCAAGCGCAGTGGTGGCCGACGGCACGCGGCTCAAGCAGGTGCTTTTCAACCTGCTGTCCAACGCGATCAAGTTCACCGATACGGGCGAGGTGGCGCTGCGGGTGGAGCCGGTCACGGCCCGACCCGGCGCGAGGGCGGCGCTGCCCGGCCAGCAATGGTTGGCCTTCCAGGTGCGCGACACCGGTATCGGCATCGACGCCGAGACCCGCGGCCATCTGTTCGAGCGCTTCATGCAGGCCGATGCCAGCGTCACCCGCGCCCACGGCGGCACCGGCCTCGGGCTGGAAATCTCGCGCGGCCTGGCGCGGCTGATGGGCGGCGACATCCATGTCGACAGCCGGCCCCACCAGGGCAGCGAATTCAGCCTCGAACTGCCCTTGTCGGTGCTGACCGGGCTGCCCGGCCCGGCCGCGCCGTCGGACGCGGCGCCGGCGAAAGAGGCCCGGCACCTGCCGCGCCCGCTGGACGTGCTGGTCGCAGAAGACCACTCGATCAACCGCCAGTACGTCGGCACGCTGCTCGAACGCGCCGGCCACAAGGTGCGCTTTGCCGACAACGGCGCCGCCGCGGTCGCCGAGGCCGAACGTGCCCTGCCCGACCTGGTGCTGATGGATGTGCACATGCCGGTGATGGACGGCCTCAGCGCGACACGGGCGCTGCGCGCCAAGCCGGCCCCGCTGGGCGAGGTGAAGATCGTCGCCGTCACGGCCGATGCCTTCGAGACCACCCGCGAGCGCATGCACGAAGCCGGCGTCGACGGCCACCTGACCAAGCCCTTCATGGTGCCCGAGCTCGACGCGCTGCTGCTGGACCTGTTCGGCGAAGGGGGCGCACCGCCGCCAGCGGTGGTCCCGCCGGCGCCCTCGCCAGCTCCGGCTGAGAAAGCGCCCCGCACACCCACTGCGCCCACCGCACCATCGCGCCCGCTGCCGCCCTTGGACGTGACCAGCTTCGGCGAACTCTGCGGGCTGTTGACGCCGGCCGGCGTGCGCCCGCTGGTGACCAGCTTCTTCGCCGACGACAACCAGATCTACGCGAGCCTGGTGGCCGGCCTGGCGCGGCTGGACCAGGAGCTGCCGGCACTCGCGCACCGCTTCAAAGGAGCGGCGCAATTGCTCGGCTTCCAGGCCTTGGCCGCCCAGGCCGAGGCGATCGAACTCCGCAGCGCGCCGTGGACCATGGAAGACGCCGAAGCGGCCGGCGGCGCGTTGCGCCGGGCCTGGGCCACGGCCGAGAAGCTGTGCCGGCGCATCGGCTTCATCGACTGACGCCCTTCCCCCGCCGCCCGGCGCCCGGCGCCCGGCGCAGCGCGCCTTAGACGATCAGCGGTTCCGGCTCCAACCGGATGCCGAAGCGGCCATAGACGCTTTCCTGGATCGCCCTGGCCAGCGTGACGACTTCGGAGCCGATGGCCCCGCCCTTGTTGACCAACACCAGCGCCTGCTTCTCGTAGACACCGGCGTGGCCGATCGCCTTGCCCTTCCAGCCGCAGGCGTCGATCAGCCAGCCGGCAGCGAGCTTGAACTGGCCGTCGTCCATCGGGTAGTGCACCACGTGCGGGTCGCGGGCAATGATGTCGCGGCACTGCTCGGCCGTGACCAGCGGGTTCTTGAAGAAACTGCCGACGTTGCCGATCTCGGCCGGGTCCGGCAGCTTCGAGCGCCGGATCGCGCAGACCCAGTCGAAGACCGTGCGGGCGTCGGGCGCGTGGTTGCCCGTCTCGGTCATCTTGCGTTCCAGGTCCAGGTAACCCAGCACCGGCTGCCAGGGCTTGGGCAGGCGCAGGCGAATGCGGGTGATCACGCTCTTGCCCGCCAGCRCATGCTTGAACAGGCTGTCGCGGTAGCCGAACTTGCACTGCGCGGCGTTCAGCGTCACCGTGCGGCCGGTCACCAGATCGACCGTGTCCAGCGATTCGAAGCGGTCCTGCAGCTCCAGCCCGTAGGCGCCGATGTTCTGCACCGGCGCCGCGCCCACGGTGCCGGGGATCAGCGCCATGTTCTCGAGCCCGGGCCAGCCCTGGTCCAGCGTGAAGGCGACCAGGTCGTGCCAGCGCTCGCCGGCGCCGGCCTCGACGATCACGGCTCGGTCGGTTTCGGCCACGCAGCGCATGCCGCTGACCTCGACCTTCAGCACCAGCTCCGGCATGTCGCGCGTCAGGATGACGTTGCTGCCGCCGCCCAGCACGAACTTCGGCGCCCGGCCCAGCTCGGGGTGGGCCAGCACCTTGCGCACGTCTGCATCGCTGGTGATGCGCACCAGCCGCCGCGCCGTGGCCGGCAGGCCGAAGGTGTTGTGCTGGCGCAAAGGCGCATCATGCTCGACGGTGATCGCCGTGGAAGGGTCCTGCATGGCAGAATTTTCGCCGATCGGCCTGTGCCACCACCGCGCCGGCCACAAAGGCCGCCGCAGTTCACCGACCCGCCCGGCTATCTGGCCTTCCTCCGCCTCAGTTTTCCCCCACGCCAACCATGCCCAGCTTCGACACCGTTCTCGAACCCAACCTGGTGGAATTGCGCAATGCCACCGAACAAGCCAACAAGGAAATCGGCACCCGCTTCGACTTCAAGGGCTCGGACGCCCGGATCGAGCTGGCCGACAAAGGCAAGGACAAGACGCTGACGCTGTTCGGCGACAGCGACTTCCAGTTGAGCCAGGTCAAAGACGTGCTGCTGGCCAAGCTCAGCAAACGCAACGTCGACGTGCGCTTCCTCGACCTGACGACCAAGCCCGAAAAGCTGGGCGGCGACAAGCTCAAACTCGTGGTTCCCGTGAAGGCCGGCATCGACAGCGAGACCGCGAAGAAGATCCAATCGCTGATCAAGCAAAGCAAGATKAAAGTGCAGGCCGCCATCCAGGGCGACGCGGTGCGTGTCACCGGCGCCAAGCGGGACGATCTCCAGGCCGCGATGGCCTTGCTGCGCAAGGACGTGGCCGATGTGCCGCTGTCCTTCAACAACTTCCGCGACTGACCTCCATGCCCCACCTGCCCCGCCGCCGCCTCGCGCTGAGCCTGACGACCCTGGCTCTCGCGCCCTGGCTGGCTGCGCCGGCAGCCGCCCAAAGCGTGCTGCTGTCGGGCACGCTGGGCAGCTCGAAAGCCATCCTGGTCATCGACGGCCAGATGCGCACCGTGGCGGTCGGCCAGACGGTCAGCGGCGTCACGCTGCGCAGCATCGGTACCGACGAGGCTGTCGTGCTGATCGGCGGCAAGCCCTTCTCGGTGCGGCTGGGCGCCTCGCCGGTCAGCCTGGGCGGTGGCGGCGGCGGGGGTGGTGGCGGCGGCGAAATCGTGCTGCCGGCGGGCCCGGGCGGCCACTTCATGGCCAACGGCTCGATCAACGGCAAGAGCGCCAACTTCATGGTCGACACCGGTGCAACGGTGATCGCGATGGGCGTGGCCGACGCGCAGCGCCTGGGCCTGCGCTTCGACAATGGCCGCCGCGGCATGGCCAACACCGCCGGCGGCAACGTGCCGATCTACGAGGTGAACCTGAACTCGGTACGTATCGGCGACGTCGAGGTCTACAACCTCAGCGCCGGCGTGGTGCAGGCCAACATGCCCTACATCCTGCTGGGCAACAACTTCCTGTCGCGCTTCAACATGCGGCGCGAAGGCGACACGATGCGGCTCGAAAAGAAGCCGTAGCTGCATCGGCTGGCTGCGACTGGGGTACCGTCGCGGCTTCGACCGCTTCAGCCCCCCGAATGCCGATGAGATCCCTTGCCCTGTTGGCGCTGGCGCTCGCCGCCGGCCCTGCCTTCGCCCAGAACGCCCCCACCCTGCAAGCTTGCCGCGCCATCACCGACGCCGCCAAGCGCCTGGCCTGCTACGACGCGCTGCCGCTGCCCACCGCGGCGACGCCAGCCGCAGCCGCCACTGCGGCGACCGCGGCCACGCCGGCCGCGGCGCCGACTGCACCAGATCCGGCCAAGTTCGGCCTGGAGGCCAAGGCCGCACGCTCGCTGATCGACTCGATCGACAGCAGCATCGAAGGCCGTTTCGACGGCTGGGGCCCGAAGGACCGCATCAAGCTGGCCAACGGCCAGGTCTGGCAGATTGCGGACGACAGCAACGCCGCAATGAGCGTCACCAACCCCAAGGTCACGATCCGGCGTGGAGCGCTGGGGGTGTTCTACCTGGAGTTCGAGAAGTCCAACCGCACGGCCAAGGTCAAACGGGTCGAGTGACCGGTCGCCCCGCCTGAGGGGATTTGTCGCCAGAGGGACAAGGGGAAATAGCACGATCGTGCTAGAACCCGTGCTGGGCGTAGGCTCGTGTCGCGCAGCGACGTGGTGCCGCCGCCGATTGCTTTCGCCCTCTGGAGACAAGCCGCGATGGACCTGAACCTCACGCCGGAAGAACAGGCGTTCCGCCACGAAGTGCGCGACTGGGTGCGCACCAACCTGCCCGCCGACCTGAGCCACAAGGTGCTCAATTCGCTGCGCCTGTCGCGCGACGACATCCAGCGCTGGGCCAAGATCCTCGGCGCCAAGGGCTGGCTGGGCTATGGCTGGCCCAAGCAGTTCGGCGGCCCGGGCTGGAACGCGGTGCAAAAGCACCTGTTCGAAGAAGAATGCGCCTTGGCCGGCGGCCCGCGCATCGTGCCCTTCGGCCCAGTGATGGTCGCGCCGGTCATCATGGCCTTCGGCTCGCCCGAGCAACAAAAGCGCTTCCTGCCCGGCATCGCCTCGGGCGAGGTCTGGTGGAGCCAGGGCTATTCGGAACCGGGCTCGGGCTCTGACCTCGCTTCGGTCAAGACCCGTGCCGAACGCCAGGGCGACAAGTACATCGTCAACGGCCAGAAGACCTGGACCACGCTGGGGCAGTACGGCGAGTGGATCTTCTGCCTCGTGCGCACCAGCACCGAAGGCAAACCGCAGACCGGCATCAGCTTCCTGCTGATCGACATGAAGTCGCCCGGCGTCACGGTGCGGCCGATCATCATGCTCGACGGCGAGCACGAGGTGAACGAGGTCTTCTTCGACAACGTCGAGGTACCGGCCGAGAACCTTATCGGCGAAGAGAACAAGGGCTGGACCTACGCCAAGCATCTGCTCGCGCACGAGCGCACCAACATCGCCGACGTCAACCGCGCCAAGCGCGAGCTGGAGCGCTTGAAGCGCATCGCGAAAACCGAAGGCATCTACGACGATGCGCGCTTCCGCGACCAGATCGCGCTGCTCGAAGTCGACGTCGTCGCGCTCGAGATGCTGGTGCTGCGGGTGCTGTCGGCCGAAAAGAGCGGCAAGCAAAGCCTGGACATCGCCGGCCTGCTGAAGATCCGCGGCAGCGAGATCCAGCAGCGCTACACCGAGCTGATGATGCAGGCCGCCGGCCCGTTCGCGGTGCCGTTCATGCTCGAAGCGATGGAGGCGGGTTGGCAAGGCGACCAGGCGTTGGGTGGTGCATGGCCCGGCGGCGCCGCGCACTGCGCACCGCTGGCCAGCACCTTCTTCAACTTCCGCAAGACGACGATCTAYGGCGGCWSSAACGAAGTGCARCGMAACATTGTCTCGCAGACAGTTCTGGGCGCGTGAACGCACCCAGAACCGCTGCGAGTCAATGCCTTTTGCATTCCGCTCCCTTCCCCAGCCCCTTCCCTCCAAGCGGGAAGGGGCTCCAGTCAGATTGACGAGAGGACAACGTCATGGACTTTGATTTTTCCGACGACCAGGTCTCGCTGCGCGACGCAGTGGCCCGCTGGGTCGACAAGGGGTTCTCGTTTGAACGCCGGCACGGCATCGCCAAGGCCGGCGGCGCGACGCGCGACGTCTACAGCGAACTCGCCGAGCTGGGCCTGACTGCGCTCGCGGTGCCCGACACGCACGGCGGCATGGGTTTCGGCCCGGTCGAAGCGATGGTCGTGATGGAAGAGCTGGGCCGCGGCCTGGTCAACGCCCCACTGGCGCAAGGCGCGCTGATCGCGCCCGCATTGCTGGCCCACGCGCCCGAAGCGCTGCAGGCCGAATGGTTGCCGAAGGTGGCCGATGCGTCCGCGCTGGTCGTGCTGGCGCACCAGGAGCGCGGAGCGCGCTACCACCTTGACCGAGTCGCCACCCGCGCGTCCGCCGCTGGCGATGCCTATCGCCTGACAGGCGTGAAGAGCATCGTGCCGGCGGGCGACGAGGCCGATGCCTTCATCGTGCCGGCCAACCTCGGCGGCGCCGATGATGACGACACCGGCATCGCGCTGTTCCTGGTCGAGCGCGGCGCCGCTGGCGTCACCGTGCGCGGCTATCCGACGCAAGACGGTGCGCGCGCCGCCGAGCTGACGCTGGCCGACACCCCTGCCCGCCTGATCACCACGGATGGGCTGTCCGCCCTGCAGGCCGGTGTCGACATCGGCATCGCCGCCCTCTGCGCCGAGTCCGTCGGCGTGATGGACAAGCTGGTCGCACTGACTGTCGACTACATGAACACGCGCAAGCAGTTCAATGCGACGCTGTCCAGCTTCCAGGCGCTGCGTCACCGCATTGCCGACGTGAAGATGCAGCTCGAGCTCGCGCGCTCGATGAGCTATTACGCGACGCTACGCCTGAACGACCCCGAGCCGCGCCGCCGCCAGGCCATCGCCCAGGCCAAGGTGCAGATCGGCAACTCCRTCCGCTTCGTCGGCCAGCAATGCATCCAGCTGCACGGCGGCATCGGCGTCACCGACGAGTACATCGGCAGCCACTACTTCAAGCGCTTGACGATGATCGAAATGCAGTTCGGCGACACACTGCACCACCTGGGCGAGGTGTCAGCCCGCATGCAGGACACCGCAGGTGCACTGGCCTGACGGCCAGAGGTTCCCCGAAGAACGCTGTCGGTGATGGCGGCACCTGGTTGAGGCAACCCCGTTCGGCGGCAGCTGTCAAACTAACTGCCCATGCCCCTCACTGGCATTCTGCGCACTTGGCACGACGATCGGGGGTTCGGCTTCATTGCCCCGACGCACGGCGGACGAGAACTGTTCGTCCACATCAGTGCCTTTCCAAACGACGGCACTCGCCCCACTGCAGGCGAGTCGCTGCAGTACGAACTTGGACGCGGCAAAGACGGAAAGCCTCAGGCGGTGCGGGTCGTACGGACGGCGATTGGCGCGCAAGCGCCGAAAGCCAGTCGGTCGACAACGGGACCAAGCAGACACCGACGCAGCTGGGCTGGCTCATTGGTGGTGATGGTGGTGCTTTTCGCGCTGGGCTTGTATGCCTACAGACACTTCGTGAACAGCTCGCGCCGACTGACCCTCACGAATCCGTCGTCCGCTGAGTCGACCAACAGCCAGGCGCCTGATGCTCCGCCGGACGCCCGATGCGACGGGCGTGTGTACTGTTCGGAGATGACCTCGTGCGCGGAGGCCAAGTGGTTCCTCGCCCACTGTCCAGGCGTGAAGATGGACGGCAATCATGACGGCACACCCTGCGAGCAGCAGTGGTGCACGAGTCCGTTCGCGAGGTAGCCCGGACTGCACAACGCAGGGTCAGCCC
>NZ_JBFUGE010000112.1:0-15236 GCF_056403075.1 Ideonella sp. P3_A4
CGATTGCCACACGCAGATATCGAAGCTCGGTGCCGCCGTCTGCGCCAACACTTCGTCGGCACCGACGTTCAGGCTCGTGATTTTGCCGAACAGGTGGTTCAGCATGCCGCGCTGCTCGACCATCGCGCCCTTGGGCTTGCCCGTCGAGCCCGACGTGAAGATCACGTAGGCCAGGTCGTCGGGCTGGCCACCGCCATGGACGTACGTGGCTTCACCGGTGCGCCAGTGCGCGTCGGCCACCACCGTCTTCACGGCCAGTTCGCCCGCCACCGCCTGCACCTGTGATGCGCAGCGCTCGGACGCCAGCACCAGCGGCGAGCCACTGCTGCGCACGATCTCTACCAACCGCGCCGGCGGGTGCTTGATGTCCAGTGGCAGGAAGGCCGCGCCGGCCTTGAACGTGGCCAGCATCATGGCCAGGAACATCACGTTGCGCTCGCACATCAGCGTGACCAGCGTCTCGCGGCCCACGCCTTGCGCGACCAGCGCCAACGCCAGCCGGTTCGCGCGCTCGTCCAGCTCGCGGTAGCTCAGGCGTTCGCGCGCATCGGTGGCTGCCAGCCGCTCCGGGTGCAAGCGCACCTGCTCTTCGAACAGCGCGATGAAACCCCGCTCGAGCGGGAACGCCTGCTCGCTGCGATTCCACGTGTCCCACTGCAGCGCCAGCTCTTCGGCCGCCACGATCGGCAAGCGCAGCACGCTCGCCTGCTCGTCGGCCACCATGCCGGCCAGCAACTGCTGCCAGCTGCCCAGCACCCGTTCCACCGTCGACTGCTCGAACAGATCGGTCGCGTAGACCAACCCGCCGGCGATACCGCCTTCGTGCTCGTGCATCGACAGGTAGAGGTCGCAATAGCTCGCGGTGTGCGGCGGCGACATCTGCTCGATCGCCAGCGTCGACAACTGCGCCTTCTCGGCCGGCGTGTTGTTCAGCGTCAGCATCACCTGGAACAGCGGGCTGTGGCTGATGCTGCGCACCGGCTGGACCGCGTCGAGCACCTGCTCGAACGGCACGTCCTGGTGCGCATAGGCATCGACCACGGTGCCAGCCGTGCGCTTGAGCATCTCGGCCACGCTCGGGCCGTCTTCGACGCCCAGGCGCAAGGCGAGTGTGTTGAGGAAGAAGCCAATCAGCCCTTCGACCTCACGCCGCGGCCGGTTGGCTACCGGCGTGCCGATGACCACGTCGCTTTGCCCACTCAGGCGTGCCATCAGCACGCCCCAGCTCGCCAGCAGCGTCATGAACAGCGTTGCGCCGTGGCGTTGGCCGAGCGTCTTCAGGTCTTGCGTCAACGCCACCGGCAGGTGGAATTCGACGCTCGCGCCGGCGTAGCTCTGCACCGCCGGCCGCGGCCGGTCCAGCGGCAGGTCCAGCAGCTCAGGCGCGCCAGCCAGGTTCGTCTTCCAGTAGTCCAGCTGCGCCTGCAGCCGCTCGCCCTGCAGCCATTCGCGCTGCCAGGCCGCATAGTCGGCGTACTGCAGGGCCAAGGGTTGCAGCGGGTCTTCACCACGTTGGCTGAACGCGGCGTACAGCGCCCCGACCTCGCGCACCAGCACGCCGATCGACCAGCCGTCCGAGATGATGTGGTGCTGGTTGATCAGCAGCACGTGCTCGGCCGGTGCCAACGCCAGCAAGCGGCCGCGGATCAGCGGCCCGCGGGCCAGGTCAAACGGTTGGCTGAAGAACTCGGCGCTGATGCGCGCCACTTCGCGCTGCTGCGCCGCTTCGTCCAGCTCGCTCAGGTCTTGCTCGATCAGCGCGAAGCCGACACCTTCGTCCGCAATGCGCTGAACGGGTTCACCGTTGTCGAGCACGAAGGTCGTGCGCAGCGATTCGTGGCGCGCCACCACGCGGTCCAGCGTCGCGCGCAAGGCCGCCTTGTCGAGTGCGCCCGTCAAGCGCAGCCCGGCAGGCATGTGGTACGCCGCACCGGCAGCCGCATCGAGCTGGTCCAGGAACCACAGCCGTTGCTGGGCCCACGACAGCGGCAGCGGCTGCGTGCGGTCGGCCAGCGTGATCGCTTCCATGTGCGTGGCGCCGGCCAGCGCCAGGCGCTCGGCAAAGTCGGCCAGCACCGGGTGAGCGAAGACTTCGCTCAGCGCCACCTCCACGCTCAGCCGCTCGCGCAGCCGAGACGTCAACTGCACCGCCAGCAGCGAGTGGCCACCGAGCTGGAAGAAGTCGTCACGGCGGCCGACACGGACCACACCCAGCAGGGCCTGCCAGACCGCGGCCACGGCTTCTTCGGCGTCGCCTTGCGGCGCTTCGTATTCGCGGCTGGCCAAGGCGCTTTCGTCAGGCGCCGGCAGCGCCTTGCGATCAAGCTTGCCGTTAGGGGTCAGCGGGAAGTCCGGCAGCACGACGAAGGCGGCCGGCACCATGTAGTCCGGCAGCGCCTGCAACAAGCGCTCGCGCATCGCCGCGGGTTGCGGCACGGCATCGGCTTCGCTGCGGACATAGGCCACCAACCGCGGGTCACCAGCCTGGTCTTCGCGCACCAGCACGACCGCCTCGACCACACCCTCGCAACGCGCCAGCTGCGACTCGATCTCGCCCAGCTCGATGCGGAAGCCGCGGATCTTGACCTGGTGGTCCAGCCGGCCGTGGAACTCGATCACGCCGTCGGTGCGGTAGCGCCCGATGTCGCCCGTGCGGTAGAACCGCCCCGGCTTGCCCAGCGGGTGCGGCGGGAAGGCCTTGGCCGTCTGCGCCGCGTCGTTCAGGTAGCCGCGGCCCACGCCGATACCGTCGACACAGATCTCGCCCTTCACGCCCACCGGCACCGGCTGCAGCAGGCGGTCGAGGATATAGATCCGGTTGTTCGCCGTCGGCCGCCCGATCGGGATCGCGCTGCCGTCATCTGGCCGTTCGTCGATCGCATGCCAGGTCACGTCGTCCGAGCACTCGGCCGGGCCGTACATGTTGACCAGCGGCTTGTCCGGGAAGCGTGTGAGCCAGTCCTGCGCCAAGCGCAGGCCCAGCGCTTCRCCGGTGGGCACCAGGCARCGCAGCGTCGTCAGCCGYACCTCGTCATGGCAYGCATCCAGCAGGCTGCGCATCATGCTGGGCACGGTCTGCAGCAGCGTCACCYGCTGCTCGTCCACCGCCGCCAGCAGCCGCTGCGGGTCGTAGGCGATCTCGTCTTCGAGGATCGCCGTGCAGCCACCCACCAGCAAGGCCGCCAGCGAYTGCCACACGCAGATATCGAAGCTCGGTGCCGCCGTCTGCGCCAACACTTCGTCGGCACCGACGTTCAGGCTCGTGATCTTGCCGAACAGGTGGTTCAGCATGCCGCGCTGCTCCACCATCGCGCCCTTGGGCTTGCCTGTCGAGCCCGACGTGAAGATCACGTAGGCCAGGTCATCGGGCTGGCCACCACCATGGACGTACGTCGCCTCGCCACTGCGCCAGTGCGCGTCGGCCACCACCGTCTTGACGGCCAGCTCGCCAGCGACCGCCTGCACCTGGGCTGCGCAGCGCTCGGACGCCAGCACCAGCGGCGAACCACTGCTGCGCACGATCTCTAGCAACCGCGCCGGCGGGTGCTTGATGTCCAGTGGCAGGAAGGCCGCGCCGGCCTTGAACGTGGCCAGCATCATGGCCAGGAACATCACGTTGCGCTCGCACATCAGCGTGACCAGCGTCTCGCGGCCCACGCCTTGGGCGACCAGCGCCAGCGCCAGCCGGTTTGCGCGGTCGTCCAGCTCGCGGTAGCTCAGGCGTTCGCGTGCGTCGGTCGCTGCCAGCCGGTCCGGGTGCAAACGCACCTGCTCTTCGAACAGCGCGATGAAGCCGCGCTCGAGCGGGAACGCCTGCTCGCTGCGGTTCCACGTGTCCCACTGCAGCGCCAGCTCTTCGGCCGCCACGATCGGCAGGCGCAGCACGCTTGCCTGCTCGTCGGCCACCATGCCGGCCAACAGTTGTTGCAGGCTGCCGACCAGCCGCTGCACCGTCGTCTCGTCGAACAGGTCCGTCGCGTAGACGATCTCGCCCTTCAGGCCATCGGGCGATTCGACCAACGCGATCGTCAGGTCGAACTGCGTCGTGTGGTGCGGCGTCGAGACCGGTGCCAGCGTCAGGCCAGGCAGCGTCAGCGCGCCGGCCGGCGTGTTGTTCAGCGCCAGCATGGTCTGGAACAGCGGGCTGTGCGCCAGCGTGCGCGGCGGTTGCAGCGCCTCGACGACCTGCTCGAACGGCAGGTCCTGGTGCGCATAGGCCGCCAACGTCGTTGCCCGCACCTGCGCGATCAGCTCGGCCACGCTCGTCGTCTCGTCGACCTGCGTGCGCAAGGCGAGCGTGTTGACGAAGAAACCGATCAGCGGCTCCAGCTCGGCATGCGAACGGTTGGCGACCGAGGTGCCAACCACGACATCACGCTGGCCCGACATGCGCGCCAACAGCAGCGACCAGCCGGCCAGCAGCGTCATGAACAGCGTTGCGCCGTGCCGTTGCGACAAGGTGCGCAAGCCTTCGACCAGCGTCTCGGGCAGCGCAAAGCCGAGGCTCGCGCCACGGTGGTTCTGGCGCGCCGGGCGCGGCCGATCGGTCGGCAGCTCGACCAGCGCCGGTGCGCCACGCAGGTGGGCGGTCCAGAAGTCGACCTGTGCCTGAAGGCGCTCGCCCTGCAGCCAACCGCGCTGCCAGGCGGCGTAGTCGGCGTACTGGACCGGCAGCGGCGGCAGCGGGTCTGCCTGGTGCTGGCTGAAGGCGGCATACAGCGCACTCAGCTCACGCACGAACAGGCCGATCGACCAGCCGTCCGACACGATGTGGTGCACCTTGACCAGCAGCACGTGCTGCTCGTCGCCCAGGCGCAGCAGCAGGCCGCCTGCGAGCGGGCCGCGCTGCAGGTCGAACGGCGCCTCGGCCTGGTCCAGGCTGTGGCGCTCAACCGCAAATTCTTGCTCATGGCCGTGCAGCTCGCGCAGGTCGTGCGCCTGCAGCGTGAAGCCGGTATCGGCATCAGCAATGCGCTGGCGCGGCTCACCGTCGACCAGGTCGAAGGTCGTGCGCAGCGCTTCATGGCGGGCGACGATGCGGTCGAGCGCCTCGCGCAGCGCCGGCTCGTTCAGTCGCCCCGTCAGGCGCAGCCCGACCGACATGTGGTACGCCGCGCCGGTCGCCGCGTCCAGCCGGTCAAGGAACCACAGCCGCTGCTGCGCCCACGACAAGGGCAATGCCCCATCGCCCGGCACGGGCGTGATGCCCTCGCTGCTGACGCGCGCCGCGGCATCGACACAGCGTGCGAACGCCGACAGCACCGGGTTCGCGAACAGCTCGGCCAGCGCGATCTCGACGCCCATGGTCTGGCGCAGCCGCGCGACCAGCTGCACCGCCAGCAGCGAGTGGCCACCGAGTTCGAAGAAGTCATCGTCGCGGCCGATCTGCGAGACGCCCAGCAGCGCCTGCCAGTGCTGCGCCAGCATTTGCTCGGTGGCCCCTTCGGGCGCCGCAACCTGCCGAGCCACCAGCGCGTCGACATCGAGCCCCTGCAGCCAACGTCGATCGATCTTGCCTTGCGACGTGAGGCGGAAGGCCTCCAGCGGCACCAGCACGGCCGGCACCATGTAGCGCGGCAGCGCCGCCGACAACTTTTGCCGGATCGTGACGGTGTCGGGCACCTGCCCCGCCGCAGCGCAGAAGAAGGCCACCAGGCGGCGATCACCGCTCGGGCCGTCCTTGGCAAGCACCACCGCATCGGCAACGCCTTCACACGCGAGCAGCGCCGCCTCGATCTCGCCCAGCTCGATGCGGAAGCCGCGGATCTTGACCTGCGTGTCTTCGCGGCCGCGGAACTCGATCGTGCCGTGGCTGGACCAGCGGCCGATGTCGCCGCTGCGGTACATGCGCGCGCCGGGCAAGGCGTTGAACGGGTCGGGCAGAAAACGCTCGGCATCGAGCTCGGGCCGGCCGAGGTAGCCGTCGGCCACGCCGGCGCCGCCGATCACGATCTCGCCGAAGACACCGGGCGCGACAGGCTCCTGCCTGTCGTCGAGGATGTAGACCTGCACATGCGGCAGCGGGCGGCCGATGGGCACCGAGCCGGTCGCGCGCGGGTCGCACAGGTGCACCGTGGCGGTGATCGCGGTCTCGCTCGGGCCGTAGGAGTTGTACAGCGGGTGGCGCGCCCCCCAGAGTGCAGCGAGCGAAGGCGACAGCGCTTCGCCGCCGGTCATCAGTGAACGCAGGGGGCCCAGGTCGGTGCCGGTCGGGAAGCTGGCGAGCACGCCACCGGGCAGACAGGCGTGCGTGACAGCGTGCGCGAGGATCGCGTCAGCCAGCGGTGCGCCGAGCAACTCGTGCGGGCGCAGCATGCACAGCCGCGCGCCTGTCGACAGCGCCATCAGGATCTCGGACAGGCAGACGTCGAAGCCGAACGAGAGGAACTGCAGCACGCGGCTGGCCGCATCGACCTGGTAGAGGCCGATCAGGCCCGCCACCGTGTTGGCCACCGCGCGGTGCGGCACGCGCACGCCCTTGGGTTGGCCGGTCGAGCCGGAGGTGTAGACGACGTAGGCTTCGTCGTCGGGCGTCAGGCCGAGCACCAGCGGGTTCGTGTCGGTGCCGCCCGATTCGGCGTCGTCGTCGAGCAGCAGCGTGCGGCGCCCTTCGATGCGGCACAGCGGCTCGAACGCCGCTTCGACCAGCAGCAGGCTCGCGCCACTGTCGCTGATCATGAAGGCCAGGCGGCCGGCCGGGTAGCTCGGGTCCAGCGGCACGAGGGCACAACCGGCCTTGAACACCGCCAGCACGCCGACGGCCATGTGCACGTTGCGACCGACGCAAACCGCGACACGGTCGCCGCGGCCAAGGCCGAGCGCGATCAGCCGCTGCGCGAGTGCGTTGGCGCGGCGGTTGAGGGCACGGTAGTCGATCGTTTGATCGTCCCAGGCGACGGCAACGGCGGCCGGGCCGTGCGCGGCTTGCGCCTCGAACGGCGCATGGGCCAGGAAGGCCGGCGCGGGTTGCTCCGGAGCATTGAAGCCGCGCGCCGCTTCGTGCAGCCGATCGGCCGGCAGCAGGCGCACACGCTGCACCTCGCGCTTGTCGTCTTCGACCATGCCGGCCAGCACGCACGTGAGGTGGTCGCGCCAGCGCGCGATCGTGGCCTCGTCGAACAAGGCTGTGGCGTAGGCGAAGTGGCCGACCAAGCCACCGTCTGCCTGCTGCAGTGAGAGGTTCACGTCGGTGACCGTGTGCCGCACCTCGGCCTGCAGCATCTCGACCTCCAGCCCATCGAGCGCGAAGCGGCTGGCCATCGGCGTGTCGGCCATCGACAGCAGGGTCTGGAACAGCGGGTGGTGCCCCTGGCTGCGCGGTGGGTTCAGCTTTTCGAGCAATTGATCGAAAGGCAGGTCCTGATGGGCATAACCGCCCAGCGCCGTCTCGCGTACCGCCGCCAGCAAGCCGGCCACGCTGGCCGCGCGATCGACCTGCACGTGGAAGCACAGCGTGTTGACGAACAGGCCTGTCAGGCCCTCCAGTTCGACGCGGTCGCGGTTGGTGATCGCACTGGCGATCACGACGCTGTCCTGGCTCGACAGGCGCGACAGCAGCAGCGCCCAGCCGGCCATCACCGTCATGAACAGCGTGCAGCCGTGCCTCGCGGCCAGCGCACGCAGGCCGGCGGTCAAGGCCGGCGACAGCGACACCGGCAGCGACGCGGCCTCGAAACGCTGGGCGAGCGGACGCGGTCGGTCGAGCGGCAGGTCGAGCAGGCCGGGGGCGCCGTCCAGGTGCGCCTTCCACCACGCGAACTGCTGGTCGAGCCGCTCGGCGCTCAGCTCGGCACGCTGCCAGGCGGCGTAGTCGGCGTACTGGATAGTCAGCGCAGGCAGCGGGTCCGCCCGGCCGGCGCGGAACGCGTCGTACAGCGCATTGACCTCGCGCACCATCACGCCGAACGACCAGGCGTCCGAGATGAGGTGGTGCTGCGTGATCAGCAGCAGGTGGTCATCGTCGGCCAAACGCAGCAGGCGGCCGCGCACCAGCGGGCCGTTGGCGATGTCGAACAATGTCTGGGCTTCGAGGCGGCGCAGACGCTCGATCTCGGCGGTCTGCGCAGCTGCGTCGAGCGACGCGAGGTCGTGGCACGGCAGATCGAAGTGCGCGTCGGCATGGATGCGCATCTGCGGCCGGTCGTCCACGGTCGGGAACGAGGTGCGCAGGTTCTCGTGTCGCGCAAGCACGTGGTCGAGCGTGCGCTGCAGAGCCCCACGGTCCAGCGCGCCGGTCAGGCGCAGCACGCTGGGCAGGTGGTACATGACGCTGGCGGTGCGATCGAGCTGGTCGACGAACCACAGCCGCTCTTGCGCCCACGACAGCGGCAACGGCGCGCTGCGGTCGGCCAGCGGGAAAGGCTGGGCCACCGGTTGGCCCGCACCGGTGACCGGAATGCGCGCCGCGAACTCGGCCAGCACCGGGTGCGTGAAAACGTCGTTCAGGTCGATCTTCACGCCCAGCGCTTCGTGCAGCCGCGCGATCACCTGGACGGCCAGCAGCGAGTGCCCACCGATGGCGAAGAACTCGTCGTCGCGGCCGACACGGTCGAGCCCGAGCAGCGTGCACCACACCGCCGCCACGGCCTCTTCGGCCGCGCCGCGCGGCGCTTCGAAAGGCTTGGAGGCCACCGCTGCGTCGCCAGGCGCCGGCAGCGAATGGCGGTCGAGCTTGCCGTTGGGCAGCAGCGGGAAGCGTGGCAGCACGACGAAGGCCGACGGCACCATGTAGTCCGCGAAGCGGCTGGCGAGTTGTTCGCGCACGGCCACCGGGTCGATCTGCGCACCAGCGGCCGCACGCAGGTAGGCGACGAGCCTGCGGTCGCCGGGCACGTCTTCGCGCATCAGCACGACCGCCTCGGCCACACCGGCGTCGGCCATCAGCGCAGTCTCGATCTCGCCCGGCTCGATACGGAAGCCGCGCAGCTTGACCTGGAAGTCGATGCGGCCGAGGTAGTCCATCAGGCCATCGGCGCTCCAGCGGCCGCGGTCGCCGCTGCGGTACAGCCGGGCACCTGGGCGGCCCGAGAACGGATCGTCGATGAAACGCGCGGTCGTCAGCTCCGGCCGGTTCAGATAGCCGCGGCCGACACCGGTGCCGCCGATGCAGATTTCACCCACCGCACCGAGCGGCAGGACCTGGCCGTGCGCGCCGAGCACGTACAGCTGAACGTTGGGGTTGGGCTTACCCAGCGGCACCGCCGGCAACAGCGTCGTGCCACAGGGGTGGACCGTGGCGACGATGCTGGTCTCGGTCGGCCCGTAGCCGTTGAACACCGGGCCGCGACGGGCCCAGCGCGCCGCCAATRCAGGCGGGCACGCATCGCCGGCCATCACCAGGCACAGACCGTCGAACGACTGGTCCTGCGGCATCGCCCCGACGGCGGAAGACGGCAGGATCACGTGCGTGATCGCGCGTTCGCGCAGCGTGTCGGCCAGCGGCAGGCCGGGCCGCAGTGCGGAGCGTGGCGCCAGCACCAGCGTGGCCCCGCTGACGAGTGCCAGCGCGATCTCCCACACACCCGCATCGAAGCTGCAGGTCGCGAACTGCAGGATGCGACCGCCGGTGCGCAGGCCGAATGCATCGAGGTGCGATTGCGCGACGTTGCACAGCCCGTCGTGGCGGTTCAGCACGCCCTTGGGCTGCCCGGTCGAGCCGGAGGTGTAGATCACGTACGAGACGTGGTCCGGCCGCAGGCCCAGGGTCACCGGGTCCGTATCGGTGTCAGGCTGGCCCTCGAAAACCGCGGGGTCGTCGAGCAGCAGCGTGCGCAGGCCAGCCGGCACTGGCACCTGGCCCACCAGCGCGCTTTCGCTGAGCAACACGGTCGGCGCACTGTCTTGCAGCATGAACGCCAGGCGCGCGGTCGGCAGGCTCGGATCGAGCGGTGCATAGGCCGCGCCGGCCTTCAAGACGCCCAGCATGCCGATCACCAGCGCGAGGCCACGCTCGACGCAGACGGCGACGCAGTCGTCGGGCCGCACGCCCAGCGCCAGCAGGTGGTGCGCCAGCTGGTTGGCGCGCCGGTTCAGCTCGCCATAGCTCAGCGCCTGACCTTCGAACTCGGCGGCGATGGCGTCGGGCTGAAGGCGGGCCTGCGCTTCGAACAGGCTGTGCACGAAGGGCTCGGGGGCGAAGGTGCGCGCGCTGTCGTTGAACGCGCACAGCAGGCGCTGGCGTTCCGCTTCGGGCAACACGTTGATCGTGTGCATCGGCACGGGCGTGTCCGCCTCCAGCGCCGCGACGACGCCTTCGACCGCACGTTGCAGGTAGTCGGCCATGCGGACAGCCGAGACACCGCCGGTCAGCAACGTGATCGAGAAGCCGGTCTGCAGGTCGTTGACCGAGGCCGTGATCGGCACCGTGCTGGCCTCTTCGGCAAACACGGTGCGCAGGCCAAGGTGGTCATCGGCGGTCAGGTCGGTCGGCACGCCATGGCGGTAGTTCAACAGGCTGGTGAACAGCGGCACGCCGGGCGGCAGCGCGCTGCACTGCTGCACCATGGCAAGCGGCGCATGCTCGTGCGACATCAGCTCGCTCAGGCGCGAGAAGGCCTGCGTCACGCAATCGGCCACGCTCGTCGTGCCGGCACTGACCCGCAGCGGCAAGGTGTTGATCAGCATGCCAACGACGTCGCCGACGCCGTCCGAGCCGCCCATGCGGCCGGTCAGCACGGTGCCGAAGACGATGTCGTCGCGGCCGCAGCACAGCGCGACGACTTGCGCCCAGGCGACGTGGAACAACACGCTCGGCGGCACGCCGAGGCGACGCGCCGCGGTGCGCAACCGTTGCGCCAGTGCAGCGTCGAGCGCGAGGTGGGCTTCGTCGCGGCGTGCATCGGCGGGCTTGGCCATCAGGCCGAAGGGCGCTGAGCTGTCGTCGATGTCGGCCAGCAGCGCGCGGAAGTAGTCCTCGTGCGATTGCGACGGCACTGCCAGGCTGCGCTCGACGAAGTGGCGGAAGGGCACAGGGGCCGGCAGCGCAGGACCGCCAATCGCCTGCTGGCGGATCTCGCGCAACACCACTTCGAGCGACACGTGGTCGGTGACGATGTGGTGCTGCAGCAGGGCCAGCAGCCAGCCGCCGCGGCCGTCAGCAACAGCGTGGGCGCGCAGCAGCGGCGCTTGACGCAGGTCGAGCCGCGTGTGGCGCGGGTCGGTGAGGCGCAGCAGGCGATCGAGCGCTGGCTCGCCAGCCTCGGCCGGCAGCTCTTCGACGGTCAATTGAGCGTGACGCAGCACGACCTGCACCGGTGCCGGCAGCCCTTCCCAGTAGATGCCGGTGCGCAGCGCGTCGTGACGTTCGATGGCGCGCTGCAGCGCCGACGCGAACGCATCGAGATGGCCACGGTCGTCGAAGCCGAGCACGGTGCGCGACAGGTAGGTGTCGCCTTCTTGCTGGCGCAGGTGGTGGTAAAGGATGCCTTCTTGCAGCGGCAGCAACGGATACACGTCTTGCACCGCCGCGGCGCCGCCGAGCAGCACGGCGGTAATGCTGTCGAGCTGGGGCTGCGTCAGCGCCACCAGCGTCAGGTCTTCGGGCGTGATGGCCTGGCCTTCGGCGCGGCGCGGCGCCTCAGCGCTTGCCACGGCCTGCAGCGGTGTCACGGCCACCGCGAGGCGCGCGAGCACCGGCGTGTCGAACACCTGCCGCACTTCGAGCAACCAGCCACGCTGGCGCAGCCGTTCGACCATCGTGACGACCATCAGCGAATGGCCGCCGAGCTCGAAGAAGTGGTCGTCGCGACCGACGCGCGGCACCTGCAGCAGTTGCTGCCAGATCTCGGCCAGCGCTGCTTCGATCTCACCTTGCGGCGCCGCATAGGCACGCGCAGCTGTCGCGGTCTCGTCYGGCTCGGGTAGCGCGCGGCGGTCGACCTTGCCGTTGGCCGTCACMGGGATSGCGTCCATGCGCACGAACGCCGSCGGCACCATGTACTCGGGCAGGTGCCGGCCCAGCTCGGCGCGCAGCGCACCGGCATCCACCGGCTCGGTGCTTGTCAGGTAGGCCACCAGCCGCTTCTCGCCCGCCGCGTCGGTGCGCACCATCACGAACGCTTGGTCGACCCCTGCGCATTGCGCCAGCCGCAGCTCGATCTCGCCCAGCTCCACCCGGTAGCCGCGCAGCTTGACCTGCGAGTCATTGCGGCCCAGGAACTCCAGGTTGCCGTCGAGCCGCACGCGGCCCAGGTCGCCGGTGCGGTACAGCCGCGCGTTGGCTCGTCCGCTGAAGCGGTCTTCAACGAAGCGCTCGGCCGTCAGCTCGGGCCGCTTCAGGTAGCCGCGCGTGACACCTTCGCCGCCGATGTAGATCTCGCCTTCGACACCCGGGGGCACCAGGTTGCCTCGCGCGTCCAGCACGTAGAGCTGGCTGTCGGCAATCGCCCGGCCGATCGGCAGCGTGCGCTCTTGCTGGGTGTGCTCGCCGACGATGTACTCGGTCGTGAAGGTCGTCGTCTCGGTTGGCCCGTAGGCGTGGATCAACCGGCACGCCGGCGCGCTGCGCCAGATGCTCAGCACGGTGGCCAACTCACTCTGGTCGCCGCCGAACAGCAGCACCTGCAGCTTGGCGAACGCTTGCGCCATCGGCTGCGCGTAGCGCTTCAGAAGACCTGCGATCAGCTGCAGGATCGTGACCTGCTCGCGCTCGAGCAACTCGCTCAAGCGTGCCGGCTCCAGCAGCACGTCCATCGGCACCACCACCAACCGCGCGCCGTTGAGCAGCGTTCCCCAGATCTCCCAGGTCGATGCATCGAACGCGGGGTTCGCGCAGTAGGCGAGGCAGTGTTTGGGCGAGAAGTCGATGAAGGGTTGGCCGACGTTCAGGTGCACCACGTTGCGGTGCGTGACCATCACGCCCTTGGCCTGA
The DNA here is from genome assembly GCF_056403075.1 of Ideonella sp. P3_A4. Taxonomy (NCBI): domain Bacteria; kingdom Pseudomonadati; phylum Pseudomonadota; class Betaproteobacteria; order Burkholderiales; family Sphaerotilaceae; genus Ideonella; species Ideonella sp. P3_A4. The sequence continues at coordinate 12,869 of NZ_JBFUGE010000112.1, forward strand.
CCGGTCGAGCCCGAGGTGTAGATCACGTAGGCCAGCCGGTCCGGTGTCATCGCGATCGCCGGGTCGTGGTCCGGCAAGTCTTGCGTCAATGCCGGGTCGTCCAGCAGCGCCACCGGCACTGTTTGCGGCAAGCGATCACGCAGATGCGACTGCGTCAGCAGCAAGCGTGCTTCGGCATCGGCCAGCATGAAAGCCTGGCGCTCCTGCGGCACTGCAGGGTCGATCGGCAGGTAGGCCGCACCGGCCTTCAAGATGCCCAGCAGCGCCACGATCAGCTCGGCACTGCGCTCAGCACTGACCGCCACGCGGTCCTCGGCCTGCACGCCTTGCGCCAGCAGGTAATGCGCCAGGCGGTTCGCGCGCCGGTTGACCTCGGCAAAGCTCAGGCGCCGGTCACCGTCGACCACCGCCACTGCGTCCGGCTGCTGCGCCACTTGTTGCTCGAACAACTCGTGCACCAGACGGTCGCGCGGCGACTTGCCCAGGCGCGTGTTGCGGTCGTTGAACTCGTGCGTCTGCTGATACGCCTCGTCCGCACTCAGCAGCGCCAGTGCACCCACCGCCTGCTGTTCGTCGGCCACCATCGCGCCCAGCAGCGTCTCGAAGTGACTCGCCCAGCGGCGAACCGTCGAGTCGTCGAACAGATCGCTCGCGTATTCGAGAACGCCGATCAGCTGCTCACCCGACTCGGACAGCGACAACGACAGATCGGTCTTCGCGCGGATGCGGTCGCTCGCGATCGGCTCGATGCTCAGACCGGGCAGCGTGATCGCCCCCGTGCCCGACCACGTGCCGAGCGTGAACAGGTTCTGGAACACCGGGCCATAGGCCAGGCTGCGCGGCGGGTTCAGTGCCTCGACCACCTGCTCGAACGGCAACTCCTGGTGCTCGAACGCGGCCAACGTGCCCTGCTTCACCTGCTCGATCAGGTCGGCCACGCGGGTCGCCTCGTCGACACGCACCCGCAGTGCCAGCGTGTTGGCGAAGTAGCCGATCAGGCCTTCGACCTCACGAGTAGGCCGATTGGCCACCGGCGTGCCGACGACGATCTCCGACTGCCCGGACAGACGTGCCAGCAGCACCGACCAGCCGGCCAGCAGCGTCATGAACAGCGTCGCGCCCTGACGCTGGCCGAGCTCGCGCAGGCCGCGGCAAAGCGCCGGCGCCAGACGGAACTCGACGCTGCCGCCGGCAAAGCTCTGCGATGCTGGTCGGGCACGGTCGGCCGGCAGCTCCAGCAGTGCCGGCGCGCCTTCCAGGTGCTGTCTCCAGAAGGCCAGCTGCGCATCGAGCGTGTCGCCTTGCAGCCGGCCACGCTGCCACGCAGCCACATCGGCGAACTGCAGCACAGGCGGCGACAAAGGGTCGCCCTGGCCAGCGGCAAAGGCACGGTACAGCTCGGTGAACTCGCGCACGAAAACCTGCATCGACCAACCGTCGGTGACGAGGTGGTGCTGGCAGATCAGCAGCACGTGCGACTGAGGCGCCAGCCGCGCCAGCACACCGCGCACGAGCGGCCCACGCGCCAGGTCGAACGGTGCCTCGGCTTCGCGCGCCGACAGCGCAGCCAGCGCGGCCTCGCGCGCGTCCGGTGGCAAGGCGCTGAAATCGCAATGGGTCAGCGCGAACGGGGAGCCCGCGGGCGCGATGGTCTGAACCGGTTCGCCGTCGATGACGCCGACGGTCGTGCGCAGGCTCTCGTGCCGATCGAGCAGGTGGTCCAGGCTGGCTTGTAGCGCGGCCTCGTCCAGCGCGCCGTTGATGCGCAGCGCAGAGAACAGGTGGTAGGCCGTGCTGGCCACCGGGTCGAGGCGGTCGAGGAACCACAGGCGCTGCTGCGGCCACGACAGCGGCAGCGGCTGGCCACGGTCCACGCGCGGGATCTGCACCGGCGCGGGCGCAGTCCCCTTCGCACCACCGCCCTGTTGCAGCCGTTTCAGCAGGACGGCGCGGCGCAGCGTGTCCAGGTCGCCATTCAGGTGGTCAGTCATGTCAGTTCACACCATTCAGGAGGGCCAGCAGCTCGGCCTCGGACAAAGTGGCCAGCTCACGCTCGAGCGCCTGCCGGTCTTGCGCGTCGTACAGCGCCAGTTGCAAGGTCGTGATCTCGTCGGCCACGCGGCGCAGCACCGGCCCGGCGAACAGGTTTTTCAGCGGCAGCTCGACACTGAACTGCTCGCGGATCCGCGCGACCAGTTGCACCGCCATCAGCGAATGCCCACCGAGCTCAAAGAAGTGATCGTCGCGACCGACACGTGGCACCTGCAGCAGTTGCTGCCAGATCTCCGCCAGCGCTGCTTCGATCTCACCTTGCGGCGCCGCATAGGCACGCGCAGCCGTCGCGGTCTCGTCTGGCTCGGGTAGCGCG
>NZ_JBFUGE010000113.1:0-15189 GCF_056403075.1 Ideonella sp. P3_A4
GGTGTGTTGATGCGGTTGGTGGCCACCAGCGGGATGCCGACCTGGCCCATCAGCCGCTGCGTGACCCAGGCATAGGCGCCGCGCGGCACCTTGGTSGCGATSGTSGGGATGCGSGCYTCGTGCCARCCGATGCCGGTGTTGATGATSGTGGCGCCGGCGCGTTCGATCGCCTGCGCCAGCTGGATCACCTCTTCCAGCGTCGAGCCGCCTTCGACCAGGTCGAGCATCGACAGGCGGTAGATGAGGATGAAGTTGGGCCCCACGCGCTCGCGCACGCGGCGCACGATCTCCACCGGGAAGCGCATGCGGTTTTCGTAGGCGCCACCCCACTCGTCGGTGCGGTGGTTGGTGCGCGCGGCGATGAACTCGTTGATGAGGTAACCCTCGGAGCCCATGATCTCGACGCCGTCGTAGCCGGCGTGTTGGGCCAGCGCCGCGCAGTTCACGAAGTCGTCAATGGTTTCTTCGACCTCGTCACCGCTCAGCGCATGCGGCACGAATGGGTTGATCGGCGCCTGCAGCGCGCTCGGTGCCACCAGCTTGGGATCGTAGGAGTAACGGCCAAAGTGCAGGATCTGCATCGCGATCTTGCCGCCCTCGGCGTGCACCGCCTGCGTGATCGGCAGGTGGCGGTTGGCCTCGTCTTCGTTGGTCAGCATCGCGCCACCGTGCATCGGGCGGCCGCGCTCGTTCGGCGCAATGCCGCCGGTGACGATCAGGCCAACCTCGCCGCGCGCCCGCTCGGCATAGAAGGCCGCCATGCGCTGGAAGCCGTTCGGTGCCTCTTCGAGCCCGACGTGCATCGAGCCCATCAAGACCCGGTTCTTCAGCGTGGTGAACCCGAGGTCAAGCGGGCGAAGGAGGTGAGGGAAGTGGTTCATAGGGGTCGATACGGCTTCAGTGCAACCAGTTGCATAAACGTTGTCCCGACTATGCAACCAGTTGCACAAACGGCAGAATCAGGGCAAACCCTGGTTCGACGCGCCTGTACGCTTCCCCCATGTCACTTCCGCACGCATTGCTCACCGCACTGGCCGAACGCCCGGGCGCCGGGTCCGAACTGGCAGCGCGCTTCGACAAGTCGATCGGCTATTTCTGGCAGGCGACGCACCAGCAGATCTACCGTGAGCTGGCCCGGCTCGAAGAAGCCGGTTTCGTCGAGTCACTGCCCGAAGAGTCGACGCGCGGGCGCAAGCGGGCTTACCGCATCCTGCCCAGTGGTCGCAAGGAGCTGAAGCGCTGGATCACCCAGCACGACGAGCCCGCAGCGCTGCGCGACGAGCTGATGGTGAGGCTGCGAGCCGAAGCCGCCGTGGGGCCGACGGGGCTGGACAAGCAGATCGAGCGCCGCTTGGCGGTGCACCAGGACAAGCTGGCGCTGTACCGCCGCATCGAGGCGCGCGACTTCCCTGAGCACACACCGCGAGACCGTGAGGCCGAGCTTCATTACCTGGTGTTGAAGGCCGGCATCCGCTTCGAAACCCACTGGATCGAGTTCCTGACCGAGGCCTTGGGGGTCTTGAAACGGACGACGACATGACCAGCACCCTGGCCGATCAGGGCGCGGAATCTGGCAGCGTGTACTCGAAGCGATAGCTGTGCRCGCCGCCGGCGGCGATGTCGATGACCATCCTGCCGGCGAGGCCGGTGAGCGCCTCGGTGCCCGAATCCGGTACGACGGCGATCGACTGGGTCGGCTCGCCGCGGGTCAGCGTCGAACTGTGCTGCAGCACGAAGCTGCCGCTGCGCCCCTCGAGCGTGCCGCGCACGGTCTCCATCGCGACGTAGCCTGCCGAACCAGGCGTCGCGCTGCGAAAGGCGAGCATTTCGCCGGCGCTGGTTGCCGCGAGCGCGCCGTGGAACTGCTTGTCGAGTGCCATTCGCGCGAGGTTGCTGCCCTCGGCCACCCCGCTCAACGCCTGTGGCGTCAGTTTGACGTCGAACGGTCCGGTCGCGATGCGGGCTGTCACTGTCACGGAAGGCTCCTGGGTTGATTTGGGCGATGGGGTCGCTGGCGTCGATGTACCGGCCGTGGCATTCACGGCGAGCGCCAGCCAGAGGCTGGCGGCGATCAAGGTTGTTATGGCTTTCATGACATCATCTTTTGCAACGCCGCGTGAGGCGACGACGCGCGCATTGAAGCAACGAACCCGATGACGACGATTGGAAAAACGCGACGGCCGCTGGCGCGCGAGGTTCGCGGCGTGCTGCACCGGCTCGACACCGGCCGCTTCGCGCACGGGCGGGTCGCGCCGCCGCCGGAACTGGCCGATCGGGTCGAACACTACTGGACCGTGTGCTGGGACCTCGAAGGCTTGCCGCCGCAAGTGCAGGAGACGCTGCCGCACCCGAACGTGCACATCGTCATCGAGCCGGGTTCGGCCGCCGCGTGGGGCGTGCACACGGCACGCTGGACGCGGGTGCTCGAAGGTCGCTCGATGGCCTTCGGCATCAAGTTCCGGCCGGGGGCCTTTCGCCCCTTGCTTGGCGCGCCCGTGGCCAGCCTGGTGAACCGCTCGATGTCGATCCGCGAACTGTTCGGTGCCGAGGCCGACTTGTTGAATGGCGTCCTCGAATCGGGCAGCGACGATGAGGCGGCGGAGCTCGCGTCGACGTTCCTGCGCGCCCGTCTGCCGGCTGCCGACGATCGCTCGCTCCTGGCCGGGCGCATCGTCGATACCGTCGCCGACGACCTGGACCTGCGTTCCGCGAACGAGCTGGCCGCCCGGTTCGGGCTGACCCTGCGCGCGCTGCAGCGCCTGTTCCAGGACTATGTGGGCGTCGGCCCGAAGTGGGTCATCAACCGGTATCGGATGCACGAGGCCATCGCCCGTGTGCAGGCCGGCCAGCCGGTTTCATGGGCGGCGCTGGCGCAAGACCTGGGCTACTTCGACCAGGCGCACTTCATCGCCGACTTCCGCAAGCTGGTGGGCAAGACGCCGGCGGACTACGCCAAAGGCGTGCAAAGGGGCTGAGCGCCTGCCGCCTCGAAAACGACGCAGCAGGCGCGTGGCCGCGGCCTCGCCGCCCGTCAGTCTTCGCCGTGGCTCGACGCTTCGACGTCGACCGGCATCCCGGTGCCCGCACTGCCCTCGAAGAAGAACGGCTTGCGTGACCGGGCCTGCGGCCAGACCTCGTTCATCGTCGGGATCTCGAACAGCCGGCCGTTCTGCATCACCAGGCTGATCTGGTCGCTCTGGCGGATGTCGGCCAGCACGTCGCCGCGGATCACTACCAGGTCGGCCAGCTTGCCGGGCTCGATCGAGCCGAGGTCGCGGTCCAGGCCGATGTAGTGGGCCGGGTTGATGGTGGCGGTGCGGATGGCTTCGAGCGGGCTCATGCCGCCGAGGCCGAACATCCACATCTCCCAGTGCGCGCCCAGGCCTTCACGCTGACCGTGGGCGCCGATGTTGACCTTGACGCCCCTGCGCTGCAGCTCGGTGGCGGTGCGTGCCACGCGCAGCACATTGAAGTCTTCTTCGGGCGCAGTCGGGCGCCGCACGGCGCGTGATTCGAGCAGCGTGCGGGGCACATAACGGCTCAGCAGCGGGTGTTTCCACACGTCGGTGCGGGCGTACCAGTAGTGTTCGCCGTCGAGGCCGCCGTAGGCCACGTTCAACGTCGGCGTGTAGCCCGCGCCGGTCTGCGGCCACAGCTGCTTGACGTCGTCGTAGACCTCGGCGATCGGCAGCGCATGCTCGATGCCGGTGTGACCGTCGACGATCATGCTCATGTTGAGCTGGAACATCGAGCCGCCTTCGGGCACGACCATCATGTTGGTCTGGCGTGCGGCTTCGAGCACTTGCTGGCGCTGCTCGCGGCGCGGTTGCTGGTAGCTCTTGACGCTGATCGCACCCTCGGCCTTCTGGCGCTTCAGGTGCGTCAGTGCATCGTCGAGGCTATTGACAACGGCGGTGACACCGGCCTTGGCACCGTAGAGGATGGTGCCGGTCGAGTAGATGCGCGGGCCGACGACCAGCCCGGCGCGCTGCAGTTCGGACGAGGTGAAGACCTCGCTGTTGCGGTTCGACGGGTCGTGGATCGTCGTCAGGCCGAAGGCCAGCGACGCGTAGTTGATCCAGCTCTGTTGCGGGATCAGCTCCGAGTCGCCCATCGGGCCGTGCCAGTGCACGTCGATCAGGCCGGGGATGATGGTCTGGCCGCGCGCGTCGATCGTCTTGGCCTGCGGTGGCACCTGCACCTGCGCGGCCGGCCCGACCGCGACGATGCGGTTGCCTTCAACCAAGACGGTGCCGTTGTCGATGACCTCATCGAAGCCCGGGCCCTTCATCGTCGCGATGCGGGCGCCGACCAGCGCGATCGTGCCCTGCGGCTTGTCGGCCTTCTGGTTGAAGCCGATCTTCAGGCCGTTCTCGGGTGGTTTGTAGCCGGGGGTCTTCTCGGTGCCGGGGGCAAATGCATCCGCCACCGCGGTGGTGAACAGCTCATCGCCGATCGAGAAGTGCAGCTGCTTGCTGTCGCCGCTCCAGTGCATCGCCAGGCCGGCATTGACGTCGAGCTGACGCACCGGCAGCGCGTCCATCTTCGGGCCCACCGAGACCGATTTTCCGGTGCGCGGTAGTGGCGCCACGTAGGCATGGAAGCGTTCGGTGAAGCCCAGCCATTGGCCATCGGGCGAGACGGCGTAGTCGGAGACGAACTCGCCGTGCGCCACCTCGGTCTCTTGCCGATCCTTGAGGTCGATGCGCACCAGCTTGCGCTGCATGTCGACCTCGTTGCTTTCGCTGAAGCGCGAGATGTAGACCTCGTCGTTGCGGTCGCCGAACTGCGGTGCCTCGCCTTCCTTGGTCAGGCGCACCGGGGCGTTCTTGCCGTCGCTTCGGGCGAGGTAGACACCAAGGTCCAGCCCATGCCAGGGCGAGGTCAGCAGGCCACCGCGCGACTTGGTGAAGACCACGCTCTTGCCGTCGGGCGAGAAGCGCGGCTCCAGGTACTTGCCGGGCACGGTGGTCAGCACCGTCTCGCGGCTGGTGTCCAGCTGCAGCTTGCGCACCGAGCCGAGTTGCTCGTCGTTCCAGGTCACGAAGACCAGTTCTTTGCCGTCGCGCGAGAAGCTGGGGAAGAACTCGAAGCGCTCGTTGGTGGTCGTCAGCCGGTAGGGCTTGCCGTTGGGCAGGTTCTTCAAATACAGGTGGCCGAGTGCCGAATAGACGACTCGCTGGCCATCGGGCGACACGTTGACCGAGCCCAGTTGGTGAACCGGGAACTCATCCGGCGCCACGGTCTGCAGCACGCGCTGGGCGTTGCGCAGCTCACGCGTGTCCTTCACATGGAAGGGGATGTCGACGGCTGTGTTGCTGAAGGGGTCGACACGCCAGAGCTTGCCGCGAGCCCAGGTCACGATCGTGCGCGAATCCGGTGTCCATGCGAAGGCCGGGTAGACGCCGTAGACCGACCAGGCCTCTTGCAGGTCTCGCTCCAGGCCCGGCCACGCGGCGCGCTCGACGCCGGTCGTCAGGTCCTTGATGAACAGCGTGCTCTGGTTGCGCACGCGGCGCACGAAAGCCAGGTACTTGCCGTCGGGCGAAGGGGTGGGGCGGATCGCGCCGCCGGGGCCTTGCACGAAGGGCTCGACCGAGCCATCGGACAGATCCTGGCGGAAGATCTTGAAGATCTCCTTGTTCGAGTCCTTGTTGTACTCGAAGGTCTTGCCCGGCGTGGCGTCGTGCGAGTAGTAGAGGAACTTGCCGTCGGGCGACAGCGCCGGCTCGCCGAGGTCTTTCTGCCAGTTCGGCTTCTCGTTCAGCGCCATGCCCTTGCCGCCGCTGACGTGGTAGAGCCAGATCTCGCCCGAGCCGGCCGAGCGGGTGCCGGTGTAGTGCTTGCGCGCGGCGATGTACTGGCCGTTCGGGTGCCAGACCGGGTTGTTCAGCAGGCGATAGTCTTCGGTGCTGACTGCCCGTGCGCCGCTGCCGTCGACATTCATCACCCACACGTTGTCGCCGCCGCCGGCGTCGCTGATGAAGGCGATCTGCTTGCCGTCGGGAGAGAAGCGGGCCTGGTGCTCCCAGGCGATCGAGTGGGTCAGTGGCTTGGCGTCGCCGCCGGCGATCGGCAGCAGGTACAGGTCACCCAGCAGGTCGAACACCAGCGTCCGCCCATCGGGGCTGACGTCCACGCTCATCCAGGTGCCGGTGCGCACATCCAGATCGGCGGTGCGCGCTTCGCCCGGCGGCTGGTTCACGTTCCACGTGGGCTTCTTCGGTGCCGCGTCCGTGGCGTCGTCGGCAGCCAGCACGGCGGGTGCAGCGAACAGGCTGGCAATCAACAGGGCCAGCGGGGCCCGGCGGCGGTTGAGGACAGTGAGCATGGCGGCGCCAAAAAGTGAAGCCGCGAGCATAGCCGCCCTAGCCAATGCGGCGGCGTGCTGGGGCGTGCAGGGTCTCCCCTAGGATCGAGGTCTGGGCAGGCTCGCCGCGAGCAAYGCGTTGCGTGACCTCCATAGACATCCGAGGGTGGCTTGCGGGAGACTCGGCAGCATGAAGCTCGGCTTGCGACCCCGTCTGCTGAACGGCCTGCTCACCGCCCTGTTGGCCAKCACCGCGTGGGCCGAGCCCGTCGGTGACGAGCGCCCGATCGCCTTGAACAGCTACCTGCAGCCGCCTTTCGTGATGGCCGCTGGGGCTCCGGGCGTGGCCGATGCGTTCGTGAYGCTGCTGAACCAACAGCTGCCACCCGAGTTGCAGCACACGCTCGAGAACGTGCCTCGCCGGCGCTTGACCGAGGCCTACCTGTCGCGCAGTGACTTTCGCGGCGTGGCGCTCTTTCTGTCGCCGAACTTCATCGCACCCGAGATCAACCAGCGGGTTCACTGGTCGCGCCCCGTGCTGTTCGACGAGAACGTCCTCGTCACACGCAACATGCCGGCGCCCAGGGTCTGGGCAGACCTGCGGGGCCGCACGCTCGGCGGCATCCTGGGCCACATCTACAAACCCCTGACGCCGCTGTTGGAGCGGGGGGACCTGCGCCGCGAAGACGCGGCGGACCACGTCAGCAACCTGGGCCGGCTCTGCCTGGGGCGTGTGGACTTCATCGTCATGAGCCGCTCCGAGTACCAGAGCGCAGAGATGCCGGGCACGTGCGCCGCGAGCCTGTTGGCGGTGCCGATGCCCGAGCCCGACACCTTCTTGCGCAAGGTGCTGATCACCGGCCCAGAGGGTTATGTGGCCAACGTCATGCGGGCCGTCGACCACGTCGCCTGCGGTGCCGCGTGGCAGAGCGAGGCGCTTGCCAAGAAGCTGCACACGGTGCCTTGCGGAGAGCAGGGGCACTGAGCCTACGTCCGATCGCAGGAGCGCAGGCCAGGGCTTCGACAAGCTCAGCCCGAACGGGGAGGGGTCATTGCTCAGCCCTGGCGAAGGTGTTCAGGCGCGCGCAGCGCCGCCGCTCATCAAGTGGCGTGCGCGGATCCGGCTTTGCCGGTCCRCTGCGCGAGCCCCCTTGGGGGGCAGCCCGCCGGAGCGGGCGTGGGGGCTAAAGTCTCTGCGACACCGTCTCCATGCTCTCGTTGATCTTGAACAGCACGATCAACAGCTCGCAGCTGACGCGCGCGCCCAGAGCGCCGCCGGCGATGACGACCAGGCCGGCGGCGATGCCCGGGAAGGCGAACGGGCCCAGGCTGACGGCGGTGGCGACACCAGCAGCCACCGTGGCCAACAGCAGCAGCCAGTACAGGAAGGTGATGATCCGCGGCGTGATCATCGACTCGAAGAAGAAGATGGATCGCATCGCGTGCTCCTCGTGACCCGTCCCGGCCGATCGGGCCGCGGCAAGGCACGGCCCTGTCGACACCGTAAGCGAGCCGCTGTTACCGGCCCGTTACCGCCATCGACAAGAGGGCACGGTTGATCAGGTTGCGCTGGGTGAAGCTGTCGTGGAACTCGGCCGGCACATCGTGCAGGGCGGCGGCGATCCAGGCGTGYGCGGTGGCCAGCACGCCGTTGGCGGCAGGCGCTTCGCCGCTGTCGTTGAACACACGGTGCGCGATCCACCACGCCTCGGGCAGGTACATGTCCCAAGGCTTGATGCGGGCCAGCCCGGCCAACGCCTGGTGGGCCAGTTGGCTGGCCTGCTGCAGCCGGCCGCCGCGGCGCATTGCGTCGATGCGGTACCAGCGCGCCTTGACGGCGACCGCCAGGTATTCGATGCGCTCGGCCTCGCCTTCGAGCGCGCGGGCCTGCTGCTCGGCTTCGGCCGGCTCGGTCAGGTGCAGCCCGTCGATCGCAGCGAGCAGCCGGCCGTACGGATCACCGTGCTCGCCGAGCATCGTCAGCGCCTCGTTCAGCAACGGCCGGGGGTCGTGCTGCAGCGCACTGGCAATGCGTGACGCGATGACCAGGCGGCGCGAGCGGGTCGGCCGGTGCACCGACTCGTCGTCTGCCGACAATGCCTGCTGCGCGCGGGTGATCTGGCCCAGCTGCAGCATCAGGTTGGCGCGGTGGTTGCTCGCGATCGTGACCCAGGTGCCCTGGCCGGCCTGCGTGAACATCGCCAGCGCGGCGTCGAAGTGGCGCAAGGCCTGGCCCAGGTGGCCACCCGCGGCGTGCAGCAGCCCGAGGTGGATCTCGACCGAGCCGGCCGGTACACCACCCACCTCACCCAGGCGTTCGCCCAGGCGCTGCGCTCGCTCCGCGTCCACCAGAGCCTCGTCGAGCCGGCCCAGGTTGCCTTTCACGCCGGACAGGTTCGACAGCGTGCTGAAGGTCTCGGCCAGGTCGCCGCGCGCCTGGCTGCCGGCAATGGCGTGCTCCAACGCCTCGACGCTGCGGCTGAGCCGACGCGCGGTGTGCAGCACATACGAGAAGTCCGACCAGAAGGCGTAGGTGTCGTCGTCGCCGGGGTCTGCTGACAAGCCGGCGCGGTAGGGTTCGAGCAGGCTCACCGCTTCGTCGGCGCGGCCGGACTGTGCCAACGCCACCGCCACATAGCGGGTGGCGCGGCGTTCGCGGCGGGCGTCGTTGGTCGTGATCGCGAGCGTGCGGGCCGCGCTGGCCGCTGCCAACGCCTCGGCGGGCTGCACCGCCATCAGCAGCGTCTGGGCTCGGGCGAGTTGTGCGTCCAGCCGCTGTGCGTCGGTGCGCGCATCGGCGAGCAGACCGTCGGCCATGGTCTGCGCATGGTCGACGGTTTCGATCAGCAGCAAGGCCTCCAGCGTGTCGACCCGCACGCGGAAGGCTTCGTCGGGCGCACCGGCCTCGAGCCACGCGTCGACCGCCAGGCGGCGGTGCCCCAGTTCGTCGCTGCGACGTGAAGCGGCCAGGGCCTCGCGGGCAGCGACCTCGTGCGCCTGCGCTGCCTCGTGCCAGTGTTGCGCGGCTTGCCAATGCGAGGCCACGCGTGCTGAAGAGACGCCGCGTGCCGCCAGCTGAGCGGCGATCTGCCCGTGCAGCGAGCGGGCAATCGTGTCGGGCACGGCGGCGCGGGTGGCCTCGAGCACCAGGTCGTGCGCAAAGGCGTCTTCGCGAACGATGTGCGCGTCCTGCAGCTCGCGCCAGGGGTCGGCCAGGTCGAGCACATGCAGGCCCAGCACGGCGGCGGCCAGTTCGATGTCGAAGTCGCCGCCGGCCAGCGCTGCCAGGCGCGCCAGGCGCAGCGCAGGCGGCCGCAGCCGATCGAGCCGGCGCTCGATCAACCGGGCCAGCGGCGCGGGCGTCGGCAGCTCGCCGGGCGACGCGGCATGGTCGTCGCGCAGCAGCGCGCGTAGCGTTTCCAGCAGGAACAGCGGGTTGCCGCCGCTGCGCCGCCACAGCGCCGGTGCCCAGACCTGCGCGTCGATGCCCGGCAGGTCCAGCGAAGCGACCAGCGTGTACACACCCGCGGCGTCCAGCGGCGCGAGCTGGAACGGCCGGTGCGGTGGTTGCTCCAGTGCCGCCAGCGCGGCCAGGCAGTCGGCCAGCGGGGTGAGCGTGCCTGACACAGTCGGTGTGGCTTCCTCGGCCGGCTCGGGCAGGGGCCGCGACCCGAGCAGCCAACGCACGTCGCTCGACTCGGGCAGCAACGCTGGCAGCAGCTCCAGCGTGGCGGCATCGGCGGCGTGCAGGTCGTCGACGACGATGCACAGCGGCGCCAGCGCACCTGAGCCTGTGGTCCGCTGCTGCGCCACGGCGTCGGCCAGCAGCGCAGCGGTGGCCGCCCGCAGGTGCAGCGGGTCCAGCCGGCCGGGGGGTGGGTCGCCCCATTCGGGCAGCAGGCGCGCCAGCTCGTGGCGGGCCCAGTCGGGCAAGGCTTTCGGCGCGGGCAACGCGCGCAGCAGCCGCGCGAGCAGCGCATAAGGCACCGGCGCATCGCTGGCACGGGCACCCACGGCCACGTGTGGCCCGCGCGTGGCGGCGAAATCACCCAGCAGCCGACTCTTGCCGATGCCGGCCTCACCCAGCAGCACCACGGCCGCGCCGTCGTGCCAAGCGGCTTCGAGCGCCTGCAGCTCGCGCTCGCGCCCGATCAGCCGCGGGGGCCGCAGCACCGCCGGCGGCAGTGGCCGTGCTGCGGCGTGGGCCAGCGCGCCGCCTTGCTCGATCAACCGGGCCAATGCGCGGGTGTCGGGCTCGGGCTCGGCGCGCAACTCGCGGGCCAGCAGGTCGACCAGGCGGGCATAGTCGGCCAGCGCTTGCGTCCGGTCGCCGCGTAGGTAGTGCAGGCGCATCACGCGGCGATGCGCAGGCTCCTGCAGCGGGTCTTCGTCGAGCAGGCGTTGCGCGTGGACCAGCGCGCCTTCGATGTCGCGCGCCTCTTCGAGCCTGTTGGCCAGGTCGGCCAGCGCCTGCGCGCGAGCACCGCGCCAACGCTCGCGCGCGGCCTGCACCCAATCGGCCAGCTCGGCGCAGTCGCCATAGTCCAGCGTGCCCAGCAGTTCGCCGTCCAGGTCAGGCGCGCCGTTGCCCAGCGGGGTGGCTGGCGGCTGCAGGTCGTGCTCGATGCCGTCGGCCAGGCGCAGCACATCGCCGACGCTGACGAGGTCGCGCTCCGCGGTGCGCCGCAGGCGGAACAGGCGCTGGCGCAGGTTGTTGCGCGCGCCTTCGCTGTCGGCATCAGGCCAGATGCGGCTGGCGGCGCGCGAGCGGGGCACGGCTCCTTCGAGCGCGAGCAGCGCCAGCAAGGCTGCATCGCGCCGCTGCAGCAGGTGGTGGTGGCCGTCGGGCCACTGCAGGCGGGGCAAGCCCAGCAGATGAACGCGCGGCGCGGCCTCGTGGGGCCGTGCGCCATCGGCGGCCGGCAACTCGGCGTTCATCGCGTGGTGTCCCTCCAGCGCTTCGCTTGTTCGCGCACTCTAGGACTGCACGCGACGCAGCGTCAAGCGGGTTCACCGCGACTCGGGCCGACATCGCGCCACCCGTTCGGGCGACGTGGTGAGCGTCAGTGTTCGCGGAACGAACGGCGGGTGGCGTTGACCAGCGGTTCGAGCAGGTAGCCCAGCGGCGTGCGCTCGCGGGTGCGGATGAACACCTCGGCCGCCATGCCGGGGTGCAGCGTCACACCGGCCTGCGCCAAGGTGGCCGCATCGATCGCCACGTGGACGAGGAAGTAGCCGGTGCCGGTCTGGCGATCGGCCAGCGCGTCCGCCGAGACATAGGCCACCTGGCCTGTCAGCAGCGGCGTCGAGCGTTGCGGGAAGGCGGTCAGGCGCACGTCGGTGGCCAGGCCGGTGTGCAGCTCACCGATAGCGTCGAGACCGACGCGCGTCTCCACCAGCAGCGGGCTGCCGTCGGGCACGATGTCGAGCAGCGGGTCGCGCGGGCCGATCGTGCCACCGGGCGTGCTGACCCGCAGGTCGACCACCCGGCCGGCCACCGGCGCGGTGATGAGCAGGCGCTGCGCGGCGTCGCCGGCGGCGCGCAGTTGTTCCTCCAGGTCGACGATCTTGGCGCTGGTGTCGCGCAGGTCGGTGCTGGCCTCTTGCGCAAAGGCTTCGCGCAGGCCGGCGAGGCGCAGCGCCAGGTCGGTGCTGCGCTGGCGCGCTTTCGAAGCCTCGGCCCGGTTGTCTTCGATCTTCATCCGGTACTCGGCGACATTGCGCTTCAAGCCCAGCACCCGCGTGCGGTTGACGTAGGCCTGTGCCAGCAGCGCTTCGTTGACCGACAGCTCTTCCTGCATGTCGGCCAGCGCCAGGTTCACCGAGCCGTGTTCGCGCTCACGCGCGGCGAGCTCGGTCGCCACCTCGTCGATCTGGCGCTGCACCAGGCGCAGCTGCGAGTCCAGCGCACTGTGCCGGGCTGTGAACATGGCGGCCTCGCGGGCCAGGGTCTCGGCGATGCGCGGCTCGCCTTGGCGCTGGCGAAAGTCCGGCGGCGGTTGCCACGTGGCGGTGAGCGCTTGCTCGGCGCTCAGGCGCGAGAGCTTGATGCGCAGCGCGTCCAACTGGCTGCGCGTGAGGTCGAAGGTAGCGTCGATGCGCCGGTCGTCGAGCTGGATCAGCGCTTGGCCGGCCACCACCCGGTCGCCCTCGTGGACCAGGATCTCGCGCACGATGCCGCCGTCGCGGTGCTGCACGGTCTTGCGGTTGCTGTCGACCTTGACAACGCCGGGGGCGACGATCGCGCCGCTGAGCGGGGCCCAGGTGGCCCAGGCGAGCATGGCAGCGATGGTCAGCGCGATGGCGGCGCTGCCGCCGGCGATCAGGCGTCGCGTACTTGCCTGCCAGGCGACGGCCAGGGCGTCGTCGGGGGATCGGGCCAGGGGGAGGGTGGTGGATGCGCTCATGAGGCCTCCGAAACCTGGTGCAGCACCGGCACGCTGCGTTCGCCGTCGACATGGTTGGCCTCGACGGTCTCGTCACTGCCCGTCACGGTCTTGGCTTGCCGCACGCCGATGCGCTCGATGGTGCCGTCGCGCATCACGACGATGCGATCGGCAACCGACAGGATCTGCGTGCGCTGCGTGATCAACACGACGGTGGCACCGCGGGTGCGCAGCTCGTCGATGGCCAGGCGGAGTGCCTGCTCGCCGTCGCTGTCTAGATTCGCGTTCGGCTCGTCCAGCACCACCAGTCGCGGTTGGCCGCACAGGGCCCGTGCCAACGCAATGCGCTGGCGCTGGCCACCGGACAGGCAGCGGCCGCCYTCGCCCACCAGCGTGTCGTAGCCCTGCGGCAACTGCACGATCAGCTCGTGAGCATGCGCTGACTGCGCAGCTTCGACGACCGAGGCGGAGTCGACATCACCCAGCCGGCCGATGTTGTCGGCGACGGTGCCATCGAACAAGGCCACGTCCTGCGGCAAGTAGCCAATGTGAGGGCCCAACCGGGCAGGGGACCACTGCGTCAACGCCGCACCGTCGAGGCGCACCGTACCGGCGGCGGGTTGCACGATGCCCAGCATCAAGCGCGCCAGCGTCGACTTGCCCGAGCCGCTGGGGCCGACGATGGCCAGCACCTCGCCCGCAGCGACATGCAACGTCAATTGCCGGATCGTGGCGCGCTGGCTGCCGGGCGGCAGGTAGACCAGGTTCTCCAGCGAGATCGCGCCGGTCGGCGCCGGCAACTCGGTGGCCGGCACGGTGGCGGCCGTCAACAGCAGCGACGTGAGCCGCTGCCAGGCGGTGCGTGCCTCGACCACCTGCTTCCACTGCCCGATCAGCATTTCGACCGGCGCCAGCGCGCGGCCAAGGATCACGGTGACGGCAATCATCACGCCCGGCGTGGCCTTCTGCCCGATGACCAGCCAGGCCGCGGCGGCGAGCATGACCACCTGCACCGACTGGCGGAAGCACTTGGTCATCGAGCCAATCAAGCCGCCGACACGTTGGGTCTGCAACTGCTGAGTCTGCAAGGCATCGCTCTGGATCTGCCACCGCGCCTCGACCGCCGGCGCCATGCCCATCGCCCGCACCACCTCGGCGTGGCGCACAGCGCCATCGGTGAAGCGGCCGAGCTCGCGTGACTGCTGCTGCATCCGGTTCACGCCCGCGCGGGTGCTGCGTTCGTTGACCCAGGCCAGCAGCCCCAACACCGCTGCGCAGCCGAGCGCCAAAAGGCCGAGCGCGGGATCGAACAGGAACACCACGCCGATGTAGATCGGCATCCACGGTGCATCGAACAGCGACACCAGGCCCGGGCCGGCGAAGAAGGCATGCAGCACCGACACGTCGCGCAACGCATTGGCCTGCAAGGCGCCGGGCTCGGACGCGCCACTGTCGAGCAACTGGCGCACGCAGCGGCCACCCACTTCGCGCTCGAACAGGCTGCCGGCCAGCGCGAGCAGCCGGCCCCGCACCCAGTCGAGCACGAACATCAGCCCCAGTGCCGCGGCCGCCACCGCCGACAGCATCAACAGCGTCTCGGTGCTGCGCGCCGGCAGCACCCGGTCGTAGACCTGCAGCATGTACAGCGAAGGCACCAGCAGCGCCAGGTTCAGCACCCCGCTGAACCCGGCCGCGGCGACGAACAGCCGCGCGTGGCGGCGCAGGAAGGTCTTCATGGCGTTCAAGGCATCACGGCCCAAAGGTGTAGTCCGACAGCCCGGTCAAGTCGCCGTTGACCAGCGCGACCTGCGTCAGCTCGGCAGCCGTCACCAGCGCATCGGCGCCCGACGAGTGGAAGCGGAACAGGCCGCTCTGCGTACCGTTGTCGACGACGAACAGCACGTCTGCACCGAGCGTGTAGGCACTGGTGGCAGAGCCGATCTGCACGGCTGCGCTGGCCGCATCGATGGTGCCGACGATGTGGCTGGTGAAGATCACCAACTCGGCCGCTGTCGAGAAGCCGCCGGGCGATCCRCGCACCACGGCGTTGTCCACCACGTTGTCACCATTGCCGATGTGGATGCCGGCTTGGCCAATGCGGAAGGTGTCGTCGACACCGCTGAAATCGGCCACCGTATCGACGCCGGTCAGGCTGCTGAAAACGAAGGTGTCAGTGCCGGCGGCGCCTGTGACCGAGTCGGCGCCGTCTTCGCCGCTGAGCACGTTGGCAGCGCTGTTGCCGATGATCACGTTGGCCAGCGCGTTGCCGATGCCGTCGATCGCGGTCTTGCCGGTCAGCGTGAGGTTCTCGATGTTGGCGTCGAGGGTTCGCGTGATGCTGCTCTGCAGCGTGTCGGTGCCTTCGCCGGCCAGTTCGGTCGCGATGTCGCCGGCGTTGTCGACCACATAGGTGTCGTTGTCCAGGCCGCCGATCAGCACATCGGCGCCCTTGCCGCCATTGAGCACGTCCTTGCCGGCCAAGCCCGTCAGGGT
>NZ_JBFUGE010000114.1:0-15168 GCF_056403075.1 Ideonella sp. P3_A4
GATCGAGAGCATCGAGGGCAAGCGCGGCGAGCCAAGATTGCGACCACCGTACATCGCCGAGAAGGGCTTGTTCGGCCGGCCGACGCTGGAGCACAACTTCGAAACGCTGTACTGGGTGCGCGACATCGTCGAGCGCGGGCCGGACTGGTTCACCGCCTTCGGCCGCCATGGTCGCCAGGGTTTGCGATCGTTCAGCGTCAGCGGTCGGGTGAAGCGGCCGGGCGTCAAGCTGGCGCCGGCCGGCATCACCTTGCGCGAGTTGGTTGACGAGTACTGCGGCGGCATGGCTGACGACCACGAGCTCTACGCCTATCTGCCTGGCGGCGCTTCGGGTGGCATCCTGCCGGCGTCGCTGGCGGATGTGCCGCTGGACTTCGACACGCTTCAGCCGCACGGCTGTTTCATCGGCTCGGCCGCGGTCATCGTGCTGAGCCAGCATGACAAGGCGCGTGATGCGGCGCTGAATGCGATGCGCTTCTTCGCCGACGAAAGCTGCGGCCAATGCACACCGTGCCGCGTCGGCACCGAGAAGGCGGCGCAACTGATGCAGGCCAACGCATGGGACCACGGCACGCTCGACGACTTGTCCGCGGTGATGGTCGACGCGTCGATCTGCGGGCTGGGTCAAGCGGCTCCGAACGTCGTTCGCTGTGTGCAACGCTACTTTGCCGACGAGGTGCAGGGATGAACGCTGTGAACTTCACGCTGAACGGTCAAGCCTGCGAAGCGCGCGAGGGCGAGACGATCCTGAAAGCCGCCGAACGCGTGGGCGTTGCGATCCCGCGCCTTTGCTACACCGATGGCCTGCGCGCCGACGGCAACTGCCGCGCCTGCGTCGTCGAAGTGCAGGGCGAGCGCACACTGGCGCCGTCGTGCTGTCGTGCGGTTCAACCCGGCATGGTGGTCGACACCCGCAGCGAACGTGCGCTGAAGAGCCAGCAGATGGTGCTGGAGCTGCTGCTGGCCGACATGCCCGAGGCGGGCTACCAGTGGATCGGCGGCGATGCACAGCGCCCGCACGGCGAGCTCAGCCAATGGGCCGACGCGCTGGGTGTGAAGGCGCGCCCGGCGCTGACCGCGCTGCGCCGCGAACAGCCGGCGGCGGATCTGAGCCACCCGGCGATGGCGGTGAACCTCGACGCATGCATCCAATGCACGCGCTGCGTGCGCGCCTGTCGCGAGGCCCAGGTCAACGACGTGATCGGCATGCGCGGCCGCGGCTCGAATGTGCAGGTGGTGTTCGACCTTGGCGATCCGATGGGCGACAGCTCGTGCGTGGCCTGCGGCGAGTGCATTCAGGCTTGTCCGACCGGTGCGTTGAGTGCGAAGTCGCTGATCGGCGACCAGCGGGTCGACAAAGAGGTCGAGTCGGTCTGCCCGTACTGCGGTGTCGGCTGCCTGCTGACCTACCAGATCAAGGACAACCGCATCGTCGCCGTGCAGGGCCGCGACGGCCCGGCCAACGCGAGCCGACTGTGCGTGAAGGGCCGCTTCGGCTTCGACTACGTGAACCACCCGCAGCGGCTGACGACGCCGCTGATCCGCCGGTCCGGTGTGGCCAAGGACGCTTCGGCGGAGAACCACCCCGGGCAGCCCAAGCGCGACTGGCGCGAGGTGTTCCGCGAAGCGACTTGGGAAGAAGCGTTGGACCTGGCCGCCGGCAGCCTGAAGCACTTGCGTGACCAGCACGGCCCGGCGGCGCTGGYCGGCTTCGGCTCGGCCAAAGGCAGCAACGAAGAGGCCTACCTGTTCCAGAAGCTGGTGCGCACGGGCTTCGGCAGCAACAACGTCGACCACTGCACGCGCTTGTGCCATGCCAGCAGCGTGGCCGCGTTGCTCGAAGGCGTGGGCTCGGGCGCGGTCAGCAACCAGGTCAATGATGTGCAGCACGCCGGGCTGATCATCATCATCGGCGCGAACCCGGCGCAGAACCACCCGGTGGCCGCCACCTGGATGAAGAACGCCGCCCAGCGCGGTACGAAGATCGTGCTGGCCGACCCGCGCCGCACCGACCTGGCCCGCCACGCCTGGCGCACGCTGCAGTTCAAGCCCGACAGCGACGTGGCGTTGCTCAACGCGATGCTCCACACGGTGATCGACGAGGGCCTGACCGACCCGGTCTTCATTGCCGAGCGCGTCAACCGCTTCGATGAACTGAAAGCCAGCGTCGAGGCTTTCTCGCCTGAGCTAATGGCGCCGATCTGCGGCATCGCGGCCGAGACGATCCGTGAGGTGGCGCGCGCCTATGCGACCAGCCCGGCTTCGATGATCTTGTGGGGCATGGGCGTCAGCCAGCATGTGCACGGCACCGACAACGCGCGCGGCTTGATCGCGCTGGCAGCGGTGACCGGCCAGATCGGCAAACCCGGCAGCGGGCTGCACCCTTTGCGCGGCCAGAACAACGTGCAAGGCGCGAGCGACGCGGGCCTGATCCCGATGATGTTCCCGAACTACCAGCGCGTCACCAATGCCGCGGCGCACGCCTGGTTCGAGAACTTCTGGGACGTCAAGCTTGACGACAAACCCGGCCTGACGGTGGTCGAGATCCTGCACCACGCGCTGAAGGCCGACGACGACCCGAAGAAGATCCGCGGCATGTACGTGATGGGCGAGAACCCGGCGATGAGCGACCCGGATCTTGCGCATGCGCGCGCGGGCCTCGCGAACCTCGAGCACCTGGTGGTGCAGGACCTGTTCCTGACCGAGACCGCGTGGCTCGCCGACGTGGTGCTGCCGGCCAGCGCGTGGCCCGAGAAGACCGGCACGGTGACCAACACCGACCGCATGGTGCAGATGGGCCGCCGTGCGCTCGAGCTGCCGGGCGACGCGAAGCCGGACCTGTGGATCATCCAGCAGATCGCCCAGCGCATGGGGCTGCCTTGGATCTATGACGGCGCCGAGAGCGGCGTCGCCGCGGTTTACGAGGAAATGCGCCAGGCGATGCATGGCGTGATCAAGGGCGTCAGCTGGGAACGCCTGGAGCGCGAGCACAGCGTGACCTACCCGTGCCTGAGCGAAGACGACCCCGGCCAGCCGATCGTCTTCCGCGACCGCTTCGCGACCGACGACGGCCGCGTGCACCTGGTGCCGACCCAGATCGTGCCGGCCAACGAGCGACCCGACGCCGACTACCCCTTCGTGCTGATCACCGGCCGCCAGCTGGAGCACTGGCACACCGGCAGCATGACGCGCCGCACCGAGGTGCTTGACGCGCTGGAACCAGCGCCTTCGGCGAGCCTGCACGGGCAGGATCTGCAACGCCTCGGGTTGGCCCCCGGCGATTGGCTGCAAGTGGCCTCACGCCGCGGCGCAGTGAGGCTGCAGGCGCGGCGCGATGATGGCACGCCGATCGGCACGGTCTTCATCCCGTTCGCATTCGCCGAAGCTGCCGCAAACCTGCTGACCAACCCCGCACTGGACCCGTTCGGCAAGATCCCGGAGTTCAAGTACTGCGCGGTGGCGGTGGCCCCTGCGCCGCTGCCGGTCTGACGTGGCTCAGTCGTTGTTCGCCGCCGTCACCACCGGCGGCGGCTTGACGCAGGCCGAGCCTTCGACCAGCGGCAGCAGGGTGGGCACCAACGCTTTCAGCAACTGCGACGGCAGCGCGCTGGTGAATTTGTAGTTCACCGCATCGGGCTCATGCACGTAGGCCATCAGCGTGCCGAAGTAGCGGTCGCCGATCAGGAAGGCGAGCGTCGCCGAGCGGTTGACGACGCGTGACGAGACCAGCTTGCCGCCGGCGCCGTAGACATCAAAGCGGTGGTCGCCGGTGCCGGTCTTGCCGCCGATCGGCATCACGCGGCCGTCGTGCAGCGTCATGGCGCCTTTCAGCCGCTTGGCGGTGCCGCCCTCGACTACGCCGATCAGCGCCTGCCGCACCAGGTCGGCCACTTCTGGCTTCATGACCTGCTCACCGGCGGGTGCTCGATAGGCCAGCTGGGTTTCATAAGGCGTTGCCGACGCGAAGCGCAGCGCATTGATGCGCGCCTGCGGCAGCGCCATGCCGCGGTTGACGATGATTCCCATCAGCTCGGCCAATGCGCCCGGGCGGTCGCCGGAAGCGCCGAGCGCCGTGGCGTAAGACGGGGTCAGCGATTCGAATGGGTAACCCAGACGCTTCCAGGCCTTGTGGACCTCGACGAAGGCTTC
This sequence comes from Ideonella sp. P3_A4, assembly GCF_056403075.1. Classification (NCBI taxonomy): domain Bacteria; kingdom Pseudomonadati; phylum Pseudomonadota; class Betaproteobacteria; order Burkholderiales; family Sphaerotilaceae; genus Ideonella; species Ideonella sp. P3_A4. Next base: position 4,150 of record NZ_JBFUGE010000114.1, read on the forward strand.
CAGCTCGAGCTGGTTTCTGATGCGCGAGTCCTGCGCGCTCTTGTGCCGGGTCTTGAACAGCCAGCCGTAGGCGTCCTGGCGTTCGTCGCGGCTCGCCTCCAGCGTCTGGCTCAAGGTGGCCTCGGGGTGGTGGCGCAGGTGGCCAGCAACCCACAGCGCCAGCGGGTGCACGCCGGCCAGGTAGCTGCGGTCAGCAAGCGACCAGCGCCCGGTGCGGTATTTCTCGTGCAACGTGTCGGCCTTGTCTTGCACGTCCGGCGTGTTGGGCAAGCGGCGGGTCAGGAACTGCGCCAGCTCGGCCTCGCCGGCGTCGGGTTCCAGCCCGTAGAACAGGCTCGCCAGCCGCGACGGCGTCGGCCTCACCCCTTGCAGCAGCGCATCTTCCATCTCTTCCGGCGTCTTGCCGGTGAACTGCTTGTAAAAGCGCACGATGAAGGTTCGGCCTTCCTTGTCGGCGAAGCGCGCGAGGAAGGCTTGGCGCGCGGGGTCGCCGCGGTCGCCGAGCAAGGCCGCGTTCATGTCCTCGCGGTCGGCCATCACGTGGCGCACCACGTCACGCATCAGGCGGATGAAGACCAGGTTGACAGAACGCGTGAAGGCCTCGCGCACCGTCAGCGTGCGGACGTTGTCTTCGGGTTCGAAGTTGTCGAAATGGTGCAGGCCGCCACCAGTGAAAAAACCCTCTTCCGGGTTGGCCGAGTAGGTGCGTTGCAGCGCGGCGTCCAGCATCGCCGGCAGGCCGTGATCACGGTTCTCGACCAGGTACTCGCGAGCCCATCTGCCGATCGGATCATGGTCGGCGACCTCCACGGCAGCCAGTTGCGCCGCGTCGAGATCGCCCCAACGCTCGTGCAACGCGGCCACTTGCTCCAGGTAGGTGATCAAGGTGCGCAGCTTGGCGGTCGAGCCCAGGTCCAGCCGGGCGCCTTCATTCAGGTCGAAGGGCTGGTCGAGGTTGTCGGTCTGCACGCGCAGCAGGTTGGCGCCTTCGCTGCGTTCGAACAAGGTGAAGCTGAAGACGATCTTGCTGGTGTCGTCGCCCTCGTTCAGCAGGTGAAAGCCGTACAACCCGGCTGCCTTCGCGGCGTCGGTGCGGCCCAGGCTGCGCAGCAGTGCGGTGGCGGCGCGCTGCGCGTCGCTGGCCAGGCTGCTGTTGACCGCCAGATCGAGGCGATCCAGGTCGTAGGCGCGCGGCAGGCCGAGCAACTGTTGCAGCTTGCCGCGCACGGCGGTGGCAGCCTTGCGCTCAACGAAGGACACCGGCGGCTCCGCTGACAGGCGCCGCTGCAGTGGCAGCGTCAGCGGGAGTGCAGCGTCGCGCAGCACCGCCGGGATGACCCCGGCCTCGGCGAGCAAGCGCAAGTGGCTGTTGGTCAGCTCGCGCAGAACAGGCTCCTCGTTACCGTCGAGGTAGTACGAAGGTCGCCGCTGCGCCACCATCAGCGAAAGAGCCTGCTTGAACGCCAGGGCCTGCTGCGGCAGCAAGGCTTGCTTGAAAGCCAATGCATGCCGCACGGGTTCGTCCGGCCCGGGGTCGGCAATGGGCGTCGCCAGCAGCTGGTTCACGTCTGCAAAGTCGCGCCCGTACCAGGCCCACAGGCCGTCGCCCAGGCCGTTGACCTCGCCGAAACCCGTCTGGGCCGACAGCGGCACCGTGTTCAGGTAGTCGAGCACGATTTGCCGCCGGCGCGTCGTCGTATCGTGGCCGTCGAGGTAGGCCCGCAGCGAGGCCGAGGCCATCTGGCGCAGTTTGTCGCGCGCCGTTTCGGTGCGGCCCTGCGGCGAGTGGCGGTATTTCTCGATCTGGGTCGCCAGCGTGCTGCCGCCGGCGGCGCTGTGTGATTCGTCGACCCGGTGCACCAGCTGGTCGAACGCCACCTTGCCGAGGCGGTCCCACTCGATTGCGGGGTTGCGCGTGGCCGGTGGGTCGAGCAGGTCGCGGTTTTCAATGAAGAGCAGGGCCTTGACGAGCAGCGGCGGCACCGCGTCCAGGCGGGCGTAGATGCGCTCGGGGTAGTTCGCCTCGAACAGCGGTTCGCCGCGGCAATCGCGCACGTTCAAGCCGGCCTGGGCTTTCTCGCGGTAGGTGGCGAACAGGCCTTCGTCACGCAGCTGGAGCAGCGCCGGCGACATGCGTGCCTGCGCGGTGACGGCGAAGTCTTGTTTGTCGAGGCGCCCGATCAGCTGCGGCAGCTGGTGGTAGCCCAGGCGCTGGTCGTACGGGCCGTTGCCGGCGAAGCGGATGGCAGGGCTGGGCCCCGGGTGCACCTCGAAGTTGAGATGACGCGCCCGTTCACTCAGCCATTCGGCCTGCTGGCGTGATGTTTGAAGCTCGTCGGCGACGAACCCGGCCAAGCCAAGCGTGGCCAGGATCAACAGCGCGGTGAAGAACCGCCTGACCGATCTCTTCCATGGGGCAACGTACTTCGCGTTCGACAAGGAGCCAAGCCTTTTCTAGAGCGAACATTTCGTCACCACCTTACCTTTCGCGTGTGACATCACCAAGGGCTTTCTACCGCTTCCAGGGCCATTTGCGGGCTGGCCGCAACAGGTCTTGACGGTGACGTTTTCAGGTGCGCTTCACGCCTTGCGCTCTTTGCCAGTGGCTTGTGCAGCGGCTTCGCGGAGCTTGTCTTTCTTGCTCTTGCGATGGCCCTTGACGCCGCCGTTCGGGTCCAGCCCGGTGCCTGCGCCCTGTTCAGGTGACACGGCCGGCGCCGTGGGTTCAAAGCCCGGCAGCGTTTCGCGCGGCACACGCTGGCCCTGGCGCTTTTCGATCAGGCGGAAATGTGCTTCCGCCGTGGGCGTGATGAAGCTGATTGCGTCGCCCTGGCCGCCAGCGCGGCCGGTGCGGCCGATGCGGTGGATGTAGTCGTCGGCGGCGCGCGGCAGGTCGTAGTTCACGACCACCGGCAGCGCGTCGATGTGCAGGCCGCGGGCGGCCATGTCGGTGGCCACCAGCACCTGGGTGCGGTTGGCCTTGAAATCGTCCAACGTGCGTACGCGGGCGCCTTGGCTCAGGTCGCCATGAAAAGCCTCGGCGTGGATGCCGCCGCGGCGCAGCTTGTCGGCCACATGCTCGGTCGCGTACTGGGTCGCGACGAAGACCAGCACGCGGTCATCGCCTGAGGTTTGCACGATTTGCTTCAGCAGCGCCGTGCGGCGCGCTTCGTCGACGACGATTGCGCGCTGGTGGATGTCGGCTCGTGCTGCGATGGCGGTCGCCACGCGGATGTCTTCAGGCTCGTGCAGCCAGGTCGCAGCGAGCGCCTTGACCGGCGGCGGCAAGGTGGCCGAACAGAGAACTGTCTGGCGCTTCTTCGGCAGCAGCGCCAGCACCTCGGCCAGCTCGTTGGCAAAGCCGAGTGCCAGCAGGCGGTCCGCCTCGTCGAGCACCAGAGTGCGCACGGTGTTGAGCTTCAGCGCGTTCTGCCGCACCAGGTCGAGCAGCCGGCCGGGCGTGGCGACCACGATGTCGGCGCCGCCGCGCAGGCCCATCATCTGCGGGTTGATCGAGACGCCGCCGAAAACGACCGCGATCTTGACCAGGCCAGGCAGCTCGTGGGCCAGGTCACCCAGCGTTTCACCGACCTGCAGTGCCAGCTCACGCGTCGGCACCAGCACCAGACCCTCGATCGGGCGTGGCGTGCGTGGTGTGCCGTTCTGCCATTGCTGCAGCAGTGGCAGCGCAAAGGCGATGGTCTTGCCCGAGCCGGTGCGAGCCTGCACCAGCAAGTCACGCCCGGCCAGCATCGGCGGGATGGCCGCCGCCTGCACGGGGGTAGGCTGCTGGTGATCTAGCGCCAACAGCGCCTGCTGCAGCGAAGCGGAAAGACCAAGGGAGGCGAACGGCATGGGGGCATTGTCGACGCCCGGACCTTGGTGGGGCGGCCTTCGGTCGAGAATGCGCCGGCCATCCGAACGAATCAAGAGGAGCTGCCGATGAAAACCCGTGCTGCCGTGGCCTGGAAGGCCGGTGCCCCGCTGACGATCGAAGAAGTCGACCTGCAAGGTCCGCGCGACGGTGAGGTGTTGGTGGAGATCAAGGCCACCGGCATCTGCCATACCGACCACTACACGCTCAGCGGCGCTGACCCCGAAGGCCTGTTCCCCGCGATCCTCGGCCATGAAGGCGCTGGTGTGGTGCTGGAAGTCGGCGCCGGCGTCACCTGGCTGAAGCCGGGCGACCACGTGATCCCGCTCTACACGCCCGAATGCCGCCAGTGCAAGTTCTGCCTGTCGCGCAAGACCAACCTGTGCCAGGCGATCCGCTCAACACAAGGCAAGGGCCTGATGCCCGATGGCTCGAGCCGCTTCTCGCTCAACGGCCAGCCGATCCTGCACTACATGGGCACGTCGACCTTCGCCAACCATATCGTCGTGCCCGGCATCGCGCTGGCCAAGATCCGGCCCGATGCGCCGTTCGACAAGGTTTGCTACATCGGCTGCGGCGTCACCACCGGCGTCGGTGCGGTGCTGTTCACCGCCAAGGTCGAGGCCGGCGCCAACGTCGTGGTCTTCGGCCTCGGCGGCATCGGGCTGAACGTGATCCAGGGCGCCAAGATGGTCGGAGCCGACAAGATCATCGGCATCGACATCAACCCGGCGCGCGAGGCGATGGCACGCAAGTTCGGCATGACGCACTTCATCAACCCGAAGGACGTGCCGAACATCGTCGATGCGATCGTGCAGCTGACCGACGGCGGCGCCGACTACWGCTTCGAGTGCATCGGCAACACCCAGGTGATGCGCCAGGCGCTGGAGTGCACGCACAAGGGCTGGGGCCGCTCGATCATCATCGGTGTCGCCGCGGCCGGGGCCGAGATCTCGACGCGACCGTTCCAGCTCGTCACCGGCCGCCACTGGGAAGGCTCGGCCTTCGGCGGCGCCCGCGGCCGCACCGATGTGCCGAAGATCGTCGACTGGTACATGGACGGCAAGCTGAAGATCGACGAGTTGATCACCCACAAGCTGCCGCTGGAGCGCATCAATGAGGGCTTCGAGCTGATGGAGCGCGGCGAGTCGATCCGCACGGTGGTCGAGTTCTGACGGTGGCGCTCGATCAACTTCTTGAATGACGAGGGTGGCGCTGGAGAGGGGGCCACGGCGGAGGGCCTGACGACCTTGCCTCACGCCGCGGCGAATTGGCCGTGGAAGGCGTGCGGCACCGCGTAGGGCAGCCGTGCCACCGCCAGCGGCCCGTCGCTCAGGTGCTCGGCGTCGAACACGCTGGCGAAGCTCTCACGCCAGCGCAGGTCGTAGCCGGCACCGACCAGCCAGCCCTCGCCCTCGCGGGTGCTGCCGGGCTTGGGCACGAAGACATGCTCTTCGACCACGGCGTCGGGGCCGAAGGTGAAGGCGTCGCGCCGGCCGCTGTCGCGGTCCAACCGCAGCACCGAGTCGTGGCCGAAGCGTTGCGCGCTGTCGCTGCCCAAGGCGGCGGGGTAGAAGACGACGCGGTGGCGCTGGCCGACGACGCGCGGATCGACGCGCGGGAATTCGAGCGCGTCGCGGCCTACCTCTGACCGGTGCTGCCCGCTGCGCAGGTTCAGCTGCAGCAAGGCCGGCTGCGAGCTCGGGCTGCCGCGGAAGTCGCCGTGCACGATGCTGCGCAGCCGCTGCTCGCCGACCGGCGCTTCGGCGGTGCGCACGTAGTCCAGCATCAGCATCTCGCCATCGTCCCAGGCGTTGGCGAAGTGGAAGACCATCTCGGCCGGCGTCTCGAAGACGCGGCGGCGCTCGAAATCAGCCTTGTCGATCACCAGCACGCGGGTCGCGCTCGACTGGCCCGGCGCCTGCCAGCGCATCGAGCCGGCGAAGCTGCCACCGGCGCGCACCGCGTCCATGTCCAGCGTCAGTGGTGGCAGCAAGAAGGCGAGATAGCGTTTCGTGACGACGAAGTCGTGCACCATCGCGCAGGGCGGCATGTCGAACACTGCGTGGCGCTTCAGCTCACCGGCTACAGACAGCTGGTACAGCACCATCTTGCCCATGCCGGTGCCGAAGTTCCAGATGGTGCCGTCGGGCTCGACCTTCGGGTGGGCCGAGAACGGCATGCCGGCCAGTTCGTCGGACCAGCGGACCGGGCCACGCGTGGCCAGCGTGTCGCGATCCAGCGCGTAGGCCGAGCCACCTTCCCACAACGCGAGCAGCCGGTCTGGCAGTGGTAGCACGCTGGTGTTGGCGACGTTGATGTCGTCCGGCCCGCGCATCGGGCGCTTGGCCGCGATCGCAGTGCCGAAAGCCGGCAGCAGGAATTCGCCGGCTGCCTGCTCAGCCTGGAATTTGGCGGTGCGCACGAAGCGGCCGCGGTGCGACACGCTGCCGGCACCATCGAAGCGCCAGGCCTGCACCAGGCCGTCGCCGTCGAACCAGTGCTGGTAACGCTGGCCGGCGCGCTCGAACAGCGCCGGGCCGTTGCGGTACAGCGTGCCGCGCAGGGCTTCGGGCAGCTTGCCTTCGATGCTGGCGCCGTCGCAGGCCAGGTCCTGGCCTTGCAAGCCACGCATCGTCTGCAACGCGGCATGGTCGCCGAAGCCGGCCGGACGTTGCCAGGCGGTGCCCGCGGCATAGGAGGGCAGTGCGAGCGGGGTGACCAGCGCGGCGGCGCTGGCGCCGAGGAAATGACGTCGTTGCATGGTGGGCTCCTGGTGGGCGTTCAAGGCAGGTGGCAGGTGGATCACGGCAGGTGGATCACGGCGCGGGTGTCGCCCTTCACACTCAGCTTGGCCTTGTCGAAGCTGGGCGGGCCGAAGTTGCCAGCGGCGTCGTTCGAGAAGGCATAAGGTTCGGTCGGCATGCCCATCGCATTGCTGTCGAGCTTGCCGTTGGCGTTGCGGTCGACGAACAGCGAGACGGCGTAGTCGCCATCGGGCAGGTCAGACACCTGCACCGTCATCGTGCCGGCCGCTGCGGCTTGGCGCAGGCCCCGCAGCGGCTGTTTCAGCCACTGGCCGGCCTGGTCGTAGATGGCGACCATCAATTCACCGGGCGCGGCCACTTGCTGGACTTCCAGTGTCAGCGTGGCGGCGCTGGCGGGGGCAGCGGCTGCCAGCAAGGCGAGCAACAGCGTGGGGGCGGTCAAGCTGAGGGACAGGCGGTGCGGCAACAGGGCAGTCATGGGAGGCTCCTTGAGGTGTACGCCGTTGTTGGCGCAGGCGGATCCTCCGCTGGCCGCCGGCACGTAGCCAGTTCGCTACGACAAACGGTCCGTGGCGAGCGTGACCTGCCGCAAGAGTTCGCCAGTTGCAGCGCGCATTCGTGAGAAATGACCTGCCGTGATCCTCCTTTCCATGGCTTTGCGCTTGGGCGGGCTGCCGATGATGTCGATACCAGGACGCGTCTCAACCAGTCCTGGCCAGGCTGCGGTTGCCCCCGCCGCCGAGGAAAAGCCAGGGTTCCATGCTGCTGAAGAGGTACTCCATGAGCCACAGCCCTGCTGTTTCCGCCGCCGCTCGAGGCGCTGTATTGCTGGCTTCCGTGGCCGCCACCTGGGTGGCTGCGGCCGGCCACGCGGCTGAGCTGCCTCCCGCCGCCACGCCGGCCGAAAAGATCTGGCTGCTCGGCGACCCGCCGGCACCGGACGACAACCACGGCACCCCCGAGCGTGTGGCCCTCGGCAAGGCTCTGTTCTTCGACCCGCGCATCTCTGGCAATGGCACCGTCTCGTGCGCCAGCTGCCACAACCCGTCGCTCGGTTGGTCCGACGGCCTGCGCACCGGCATCGGCATCAACGGCACGGTGCTCGGCCGCGGCACGCCCACCGTGCTGAACACCGCCTACAACACCCAGTTCATGTGGGACGGCCGCAAGAAGAGCCTGGAAGACCAGGCGCTGGGCCCGATGAAGACGCCGGAAGAGATGAAGACCGACTTCACGGCCGCGCTGGCTTTGCTGAACAAGGTCCCCGGCTACCGCCAGATGTTCCTGGCCGCCTACCCCGGCGAAGGCGTCAGCGAAGACACCGTGGCGAAGGCGATCGCCTCCTACGAGCGCACGGTGGTCTCGAAAGACTCGCGTTTCGACCGTTGGGTCACCGGCGACCGCGGCGCGATCAGCCTGGCCGAATGGCGTGGCTACCAGGTCTTCAAGGACCCGGGCAAGGKCAACTGCGTGGCCTGCCACAAGCCGCCCAACTTCACCGATAACGGCTTCCACAACATCGGCATTGCCCACCCCGGCGGCCAGGAAGACCTGGGCCGATTCAAGATCCGTGCAGTCGCGGTGCTGAAGGGGGCCTTCAAGACACCGACGCTGCGCGACATCGAGCTGACGGCGCCGTATTTCCACAACGGCAGTGCCGGCACGCTCGAAGCGGTGGTTGACCACTACGCCCGTGGCGGCGACGACCGTTCGAATGTGTCGCCTGACGTGCGCAAGCTCGACCTCAGTGACGCCGAGAAGGCGGACCTGGTGGCGTTCATGAAGTCGCTGACCGGCTCGGCCCAGGTGGCCAGCCTGCCGCAGCTGCCGCAATGAGGCGCGCCCTGCCTCTGGCTCGCCTGGCCGCCGGGCTGGTGCTGGCCGGCGCGGTGCTGGCGGCGCATGCAGGTACCGACACCGGCCGCTCCGACGGTGCGCTGCTGCCGCGCGACAGCCGTGATGCAGCGGTCTTCCGCGGGGGCCTGGTCTACGCCAACTACTGCGTCACCTGCCATGGTGTGAACGCCGACGGCAATGGCCGCGCGGCGCGCCTGCACAACCCGCGGCCTGCGAACCTGCGCGCCAGCGACAAGAACGACGCCTACATCCGGCTCATCGTCGCACGCGGCGGCGAAGCCGTCGGCCGCTCGCCGGGCATGCCGCCCTGGGGCGAAGAGCTGACCGACGAGCAGATCAACGACGTGACCGCCTTCGTGCGCTCGGTCAATCTGCGCTGACCGTTTTCACCCTTTGATCGACCGCTCTGCCATGAACAAACCGCTCATCACTTTCGCCTTGCTGCTGCCGCTGGCCTCTTTGCAAGCGCTTGCCGCGCAGGAGCACCTGGTGACCCAGAAGGACAAGTCCTTCTCGACCAAGACCCTGTCGGTCAAGGCCGGCGACAAGGTCGTGTTCCGCAACGACGACAGCTTCTCGCACAACATCTTCAGCCTGACCGATGCGATGCCCTTCGATCTGGGCACCTATGGCAACGGCCAGACCAAGGCCGTCACCTTCGCCAAGCCGGGCAAGTACGAGATCGAGTGCGCGATCCACCCCGACATGCGGCTGATCGTCAGCGTGGCGCCCTGAGCACAAGGTTGACCGTGACGCCGCTGCACCGCCGAATCAACCTGCTTTGCGCAGCGTGGGTGCTGGGCGCGGCGGTGGGGTGGTGCGGCTCGGCCGCCGCGGCCGGCCCTTTGCGCCATGGGCAAGCGCCGTTGTCGGGTGTCGGCGGCCCGCTCGACCTGATCGACCAGGATGGTGCGCCGTTCAGCCTGGCCCGCGTGGCCGGCCGGCCTGTCTTGTTGTTCTTCGGCTTCACCCGTTGTGGCAGTACCTGCCCGGCTGCGCTGGGCACGGCACGTCAGCTGCTGGGCGGTTGGGGCATGCGTGCGGCGCCGGCGATCGTCTTCGTCACGCTGGACCCGCTGAGCGACGGCCCGCACGAGCTGAAGACCCATCTCGAACACATTGACCCGCGCTTGATCGGCCTGACCGGCACGCCAAGGCAGATCACCCGCGCTGCCGAGCGCTACGGCGTGGGCATGCGCGAGCGCGAAGGCGGCGTTGACCACAGCTCGATGTGGTACCTGCTCGACGCGCGAGGCCAGGTCCAGCGCGTCTACGCCTACACGACACCCGCCGACGAACTGGCGGCAGACGTGCGCCAGCTCACCTCGCCCTGATTTTCTGAAAGCCACGATGTCCACTGCCCCTCTTCCCAAATTCGGCCGCCTGCTGCGGGCCCCGGGGCGCCACATCGGCGCCCGCTTGGGGCTGGGCTTCGCGTTGCTGTGCCTGCTGCTGCTGGCGGTCGGTGGCTTGGCGATTGGCCAGTCGCGTGCGATGCAGGCGCGCTTTTCCGCGGCGCTGGACGGCCGCGTGCCCGCACTGGTGCGGCTGCAGACACTGAACGGTGAGGTGCAGCTCGTCAACATGGCCGCACGCGATGCGCTGCTGGCGCCCGACGAGGCGGCGGCAGCCGAGGCGCTGGCGCGCATCGAGGCCGGACGCGGCAAGATCGGCGCCGAGATCGAAGCGATGCAGAAGGCGATGGAAGGCAGCGACGACCCGTTCGCGCCGGCCGTCGAAGAGCTGGCCAACCACAGCAGTGGCGTGTTGGTTGCGCTGCTGAAGTTCTCGCGCTTGCAAAAAGGCGGCAACGCAGACGGCGCGAAGACGCTGCTGTACGGTGCGTTGATCCCGAAGATGAACGCCTTCGCCGAGATGATCGGCAAGGCCCAACATGTGCAGACCGGCGCGCTGGAGCAAGTGCGTGACAGCTCGGCCGAGGCGGCACGCCTGGGCCAGCGGGTGACGGCCGGCGCATTGGCGCTGGCGGTGGTCACCGCGCTGCTGTTGGGCTGGCGCCTGACGCGCAGCATCACCCGGCCGATCGCCGACACCGTGCGGCTGGCCGAAAGCATTGCCGCCGGCGACCTGAGCCGGTCGATGCAAGAACAGGTACGGCAGGACGAACTCGGCCAGCTGCAGCAGGCGATGCTGGCGATGCAACACCAGCTGAGCGAGCTGGTGGCCGGCATCCGCCACTCGGCTGACAGCATTGCGCTGGCCAGCCAGGAGATCGCCRGCGGCGGGCTTGACCTGAGCCAGCGGACCGAAGAAGCCGCCACCTCGCTGCAGCGCACGGCCGAAGCGATGAGCGAGCTGACGCAGACGGTGGATCGCAGCGCCGAGTCGGCCCGCGCGGCCGGCGAGATGGTGACCTCGGCCAACCGCGCCGCCGAGCGCGGTGGTCAGGTGGTGGCCGAGGTGATCGGTCGCATGAACGAGATCGCGTCGGCCAGCAGCCGCATCGCCGACATCACCAGCGTGATCGACGGCATCGCCTTCCAGACCAACATCCTGGCG